>JALSSH010000334.1 GCA_026984385.1 Ardenticatenia bacterium
GGATACAACGGGGGAAGATCGGAATCGCCGCTGCGGTCGTCAAAGCGGGTGTAGCCGCGCCCGTCAAGCATATTTACGGCGTAGGTGTCATAGCCGGAAGTTTGCAGCGAAAGCGTGTGCCCAAAAGGCAACAAAAATCCCACGCGCGCAAACACGGCCAGCACGATGATCGCGGCGAACCAACGACGAGTGGACATCGGCGCTCCTTTGTACGCGGTTTTGCTCCTGGCGCGTCATTGTACCGTGTGGGCGTGTGCGGAGCTACTTCTATCGGGCGTCCCATCAAAAAAATAAAGGCGGCAGAGCGGCCTCAGAAGGTAGGCTGGTGAGCGATAAAAGCACGCTTTTCCCTGAGCTGGAATGCTCCATGGGTCTACAGGGGAGTATGCTATAATGCTAAGCAACACCGCAGGCTACCAGGACAGGATCGGGATGACGCGAACGCTGGTGATTGCCAATCAAAAAGGAGGCGTGGGGAAGTCCACCTCGGTGATGAATCTGAGCATTGCGCTGGCCGCGCACGGTCAGCGTGTGTTGCTGGTTGATCTCGATCCGCAAGGTGGGCTAACCGGCGCTTTTGGGCTGGACTCGTACAACATGCAACATAGCGCTTTTTCGCTTCTGATGTCCGCGCACCCATCGGTTGGGCGTGTTCTATACAAGCTACGCGAACGGCTGGCGCTTGTGCCCGCCAGTTTAGATTTGGCAGCCGCCGAGATTCGGCTCGCCAATGCCCCACAACGTGCTTTGCGTTTGCGCCAGGCCCTGCAACAAAACCCCACACCGTTTGACTTTATCCTGATTGACACACCGCCGGGCTTGGGTGTGCTGACCGCTAATGGCCTGGTCGCTGCCGATGAGGTGATTATTCCCGTGCAGTGCCAATATTTGGCGATGCGCGGCGTGCGTGCGCTGTTGGAAACGGTTGTGCGCGTCCGCAAACACTTGAACCCGTCCCTGCGTTTGGGGGGCGTCTTTGCCACCATGTACCGCCCGAACTCCACACACGCCCGCGAGGTGGTGGAGGAGATGCGCGCCGTTTTCGGACACAAAATGTTCCGCACGTTGATCCATTACGACGAGGCCGTCGCCGAAGCACCGGTCGCGGGGGTTTCGCTGCTGGAATACGCGCCGACGCACCCCGTCGCCCAAGGGTATCGAGCCTTAGCTGAGGAGGTAGCCGGTGGAGGATAAACACACAAACGACCAACACCGCAAAGCGTCTTTGCGCGGCAAAGGGCGCGAAATTTTTTTCGGGGCAAAAACGACGGGAGAGGATGCCCGTGCCGACGCTTCCGCCGAAACCGCCCCCGACCTGACGGCGGACGAAAGCGCCGCCTTGCAGGACTTGCTCACCGAACCTTCCGCCGTCCCCTCCGCTCCACCCACCGAGCCGCTTCCCTATCCGGATGAGGCGAACGCTGCGGCTTCCTCGGAACGACAAGAGGCGCTCCCGCTGGGCGAGCGTGTGCCCAACCTGCCCGCTGCCGAGCTGAGCGCTCCGTCCGAACCGCCTCATCCCGACGTGCAAGCCTTAGAGCCGGAGATGCCGGAAATCTGGAGCGGGGAAAACGCTCCGCCTGAGACAGTCGCCGTAGTGCCGAGCGGAGACGAGGGCGGGCTTGCGCCTCTCGCCGAAGGCCAATTGGCGTGGGAAGACCCTTTCGCTCATCGCGGCCAGCGCCCCGAGGCCGACCAGCTTTTCCCCGAAACGGAAGCCGCCGACCCCGCTTTACTCTATATGTTGGTGGACGATGAACACATCCGCCAGCTTTTCACGCTGATCGAGCAATTGCTCAACGAGTTGGCTATGGGGTGTCGCGCGCCTTCAGAAGTGCTTGACGCTTATCAAAAAGACCTTTTGCACGCCAACAGCTTGTTGTTGGCCTCGCGGGAAAACTACGACGACGCCCGCGCTATCGTCTACCGCGTGCGTGGTGAGATCAGCCGCCAACGCCAAATTGAAGCCAATATCAAGCGCTATCGCCCGCTGTTGCTCAACTATTATTTGGGCTGGGGCGTGACGTTGGTGGTGCTCTTTTTGCTCAAGGCGCTTTTTGTCGGCGTGGCAGAGGCGGTCGGTGTGAATACCGTTTCCGCGCTGTACTATCCGGCGCTTTTCGGCATAGCGGGCGCGCTGCTCTCCGGTTTTTTCACCTTGGAGCGCCACACCTCCATTTTGCGAGACTTCGACCCGATGCACATCACTTGGTATCTGCTCAACCCGCTACTTGGCGGTGTGATGGGCGTGTTGATGTTTTTGCTGATCGCAATTGCCAATGAAGATTTGCTCAGTGAAACAGCGAGCTTTTCCGAAGTGATTATCGCCGATTTGCTCTGCCTGGCAGCGGGCATGAACCAAAGCTACGTATTGCAGCGTCTGGACGCATTGCGCCAACGTTACGGCGGCGCAGCCGCGGCGCGCGATGCGAACGACAACACACCGCCCGCTCCGCCTCAGTCCACATAAACGCTGTTGTTCGGCGTCCAGGGCGGCACACATACCGCTAAGAAACGCAGTTCGCCCGCCCCAATATTGGTGATCTGATGCACTTTTAGGGGCGGGATGACGACACAGTCGCCTTCGCCCAGCTCGGCGCTTTCTTGGCCGACAGTAACACGCGCTGCCCCGCTGAGGATGGTGTAGCTTTCTTCAGCTTGCGGATGGTAGTGCTTGCGCGAGGCTTTCCCCGCCGCCAACGTGATCAGCGCCACGCTATGCTGCGCGGCCCCACCCGCGCTTGTCCCGCACAGCTCATAGACGGTTTCCCCGTGCGGGCTGGTGATACCTGGCATGGCTTTTGCATTGCGAACGTGCATTGTGCATCTCCTGAGTGGGCACGGATAGGATTCGCGCGTATCATAACACAGCGGCGCGGCGCGTGTTATAATGCAGCGGCAAAACCGCGAGCGGAAAAGGAGCAAATTCACGTGGCCCAAACTCCCCTCAGCGCCCAAGAAGTGGCGCGTTTGATCGATCATACGCTGCTCAAGCCGGAAGCCACGCCGGAACAGATTTTGCAACTCTGCGCCGAAGCGCGCGAATATCACTTCGCCTCGGTGTGCGTCAACCCGATCTACGTGCCGCTTTGCGCCCAAGAGCTGCGCGATGTGGACGATGTGGCCGTGTGTACGGTGATCGGCTTTCCGCTTGGAGCGAATTTGCCGGAGGTGAAAGCCTTTGAGGCGGAGCGCGCTATCGCGGACGGCGCGCGCGAGTTGGATATGGTGTTGCGGGTTGGCGCGCTGAAGGCTGGCGACCGTGACGCACTGCGGCGAGACATCGCGGCGGTGGTGGATACGGCACACGCGCACGGCGCGCTTTGCAAGGTCATCTTGGAAACCGCGCTGCTCACCGATGAGGAAAAAGTGCTCGCCTGCCAAGTGGCGCAAGAGGTGGGCGCGGACTTTGTCAAAACGTCCACCGGCTTCAGTTCCGGCGGGGCGACGGTGGAAGACGTGGCGCTGATGCGCCGCACGGTGGGGCCACAGATGGGCGTCAAGGCATCCGGTGGCATCCGCACCTACGCGGCACTGCGCGCGATGGTAGAGGCGGGCGCCACCCGCATCGGCGCGAGCGCCGGTGTGCGCATCATGCAAGAGCTGCTGGGCCAAGCCCCCACCGCCGCCCCCTCCAACGGCTACTGATCGCCCGAACGTTCGAGCCAGACCACGACGAGGAAAGCTCATGCGACTTTTGCGATTGTTCCGACGCCGACGTTCGCCCGAAACGGAAGACGTCTTCACGGAAAGCGCGCCCCAAGAGGAGATCGCGCCTTTTGTGCCGGTGGAAGAAGAGGGCTATATCCCCTACACGCCGCCGGACGCCGAACAAGCCGCCCCCACACGCTCGCGTCGTCGTTTGCGTTTGCCACGCTTGCGGTGGCCCGGGTTGCCACGTCTGGGCGTGGAGGTGAACTGGGGCGCGTTGGGTGCTGCGTTGGGGTTGATCCTGGCGGGCGTGCTGGGGACATTGCTCCAGCGCGGAGACGTGCAAGGCAGCCTTCAAACGCAATGGCCCTGGGCGCTGGTGGCGCTGGGCTTGCTGTGGGGGGTGCTGGCGCTGGCGCGACGGCATGTGACGGCATTTTTGGGCGCGGCAGCGTTGATCGGCGCGGGGTTGAGCTTGTTGATGGGCACGCACGCGATCGCCCCTGCGCGCGAAACGCTTTTCGGCGTGGTGTTGGTTGCTGTCGGGCTGGGGATTGTGGTGCGCGGCTTTGTTTTGCGCCAGCGCGTGCGCTAAACGGCAACCTTGCGCGCGAAAATTTGGCATTTTGCCCTCAAAATTGAGAAACTCTCCCGTGCAACGAAGCATAGGAAAAACGCGGAGGACGCCGGATCATGGGTGGTGAACTTTCGGTCAGCTTAGCTTTTATCGCCGGGCTTTTATCGTTTATCTCGCCCTGTGTGTTGCCGCTTATTCCGGCTTATGTCGGCTATATGGGCGGGCAAATGACCCACACGGTGACGGCGAGCGGCGGCGCCCCAGCTCGGCGCACCTTAGGCCAGCGTTTCCACACCTTTACGCACGGTCTTTTCTTCGTTTTGGGGTTTACGCTTTTTTTTGTGGTCTTCGGCCTGTTGACAACGGCGGCGGTTTCTTCGCTGACGGCCTTGGGCATCACAGAAAGCGATATCCGCATCGCCATCGCGCGCGTCGGCGGCACGGCGGTGATCTTGTTCGGGCTGCACATCTTGGGCGCGTTGAACAAAGCCCTCATGTGGCTGATGGCCCAGGCCGCCAAGCTAGACCGCAACCCCTACGGCAACGTGATCTCGTTGGGGGTGGCGTTAGGGCTTTTGGGGGTCATCTATTGGCTCTTTGTCGAATCTTGGTTTATGACGTTGTTGGCGGTGCTGCTCTTTACGCAGATTTTCAACGACGCGCTCAAAGCCGACACCCCGGGCGACTTTTGGACGCGCGTACTCGCCAAGTTGCAAATGGCGCTCTATATTGACACACGCCGCCAAGAACAAGCCCAGGGCCGCTACGGTTATCTGAGTTCGCTTTTTATGGGCGTGGTCTTTTCCGCAGGCTGGACCCCTTGCATCGGCCCGATCTACGGCGCGGTGCTCACGTTGGCCTCATCCGGCGGGTCGATCTCGGAAGCGGGGACGTTACTTACCGCGTATTCGTTGGGGCTGGGCATTCCTTTTTTGCTCACCGCGCTTGCGTTGGACCAAGCCCAAGGGGTTTTCCGCCGTTTGCAGCGCAACATGCGCACCATCGAGGCGGTCAGCGGCGTTTTTTTGATCGCTATTGGCGTGCTGGTTTTCAGCGGCGAGCTGCAACGTCTGGCCGCGCTCGGCAACCAGGGAAAGCTCGGCGACATCTCGATCAACACGGAAACTTGCGTCGTTGGCGCAACCGAAGGGCGTGTGCGCTGGGCTAATGTGCCGGATTGTATCTGGAACGGCCCTAAAGACGATTTCTATATTGCCTTCAACAAGACGCAGTTCGGCGGGCAAACCCAAGCGCCGATCACCGTTGCCGCGTTGCCCAGCGCCGCCTCGAATGGCGTCGCTGCGTTGGAAGTCCCCTCGTTGGACGATGGGGAAACGCTGGCCGAAATGGGATTGGATGCGCCGTTGGCCGCGCCCGGCCCGTCAACCGACGCTATGGCAGAAATTCCCTCACTGGACGCCTTAGCTCCTGCTGCGAGTGCGCTTGACGCCGGAGACGCCAACGCCGTGCCGGTGGGGCTTTATGTGGGCGAACGCGCGCCGGACTTCACCGCACGCACCCTAGACGGGCAAACCGTCTCGCTTTCGGATTTTCGTGGGCGGGTGGTGTTGCTCAACTTCTGGGCGACTTGGTGCACGTCTTGCCAAAAGGAGATTCCCGTTCTCCAGGCACTTTACGATTTACACCAACCGGATTTTGTCGTTCTGGCCGTAGACTATGCCGAGGGCGAGAAGCGTGTACGTGAGTATGCCGAGGAAAAAGGGATGCGTTTCCCTGTACTCTTAGACCCTGACGGCACGATCAACGAAGACCTCTTTGGCGAGGTCATCCCGGGCTACCCAACCAGTTTGTTGCTGGATCGGGACGGCGTGATCGCGGCCTATTTCCCGGGTGAGCTGAGCGGAGCACAACTCACCGACGCGCTCGAACCGTTTTTGGCACAATGAGAGGATAACGGCGCTCGTGGCAACTCCTCCCCCATTTGACAAACGCTCGCTGCGTAGGGCGGCGCGTAACGCCCGCTGGGTGCACTGGCTTTCTCGCCGTTGGTTGGTGTTTATGCTGGTGTTTCTGTTCCTCTATGTCGGCCTGGCCTTGACCGCGCCGGTGTTGATGCACACCGGCCACACCCGCGCCGCCGACGCGCTTTATAAGCTCTATGCGCCGTTGTGTCATCAATTCGCGTTCCGTTCGTGGTTCTTCTTTGGGGAACAACCCGCCTATCCGCGCGCCGCTTCCGGCACGGATTGGGGCACGTTCGAGGAGTACGCCTCCCGGGATCCGTTCTTTGAGGGGGTGGACCTTTACCAATGGACGGCGGATTTACAGTTGCGGGCGCGTGCTTTTCGCGGCAACGAGGAGATGGGCTATAAGGCGGCGCTTTGCCAGCGAGATATCGCCATTTATAGCGCCATGTTCCTCTTCGGGCTGCTCTTTACGCGCGTGCGGCGTTGGTTGCGCCCCACACCGCTTTGGCTTTACCTCATCTTGGGGCTGATGCCGATAGGCCTGGACGGTTTTAGCCAGCTTTTCAGTTATCCGCCGTTCGAGTTTTGGCCGGTGCGCGAAACGCTCCCCATTTTCCGCACGTTGACCGGCGCTCTTTTCGGCGCGATGAACGGCTGGCTCGCGTTCCCCTATTTGGAAGAATCCATGCGCGAGATCAGCGCTTCTGCCCAACGCAAAATCGCACACGCCGAGGCGTTGTTGGTCGAGCTGCGCGCCGAGCCTGGAAGTGAATAAACGCATAAGCACACAAAATTAACGTAAATGCGTAGGAAAATTCGGGGACGCCTTCGGCACAAGTTCCCCTGTGTGCGCGTATTGCATAGGCGTTCACTTGCCGACAGCCGTGCAACGCCTCCCCCTAACACTCACGCTCTCCGCTGAACGCATGGCCCGTCCGCGTATGCGCTATTCTTCCCTGCGTGTGGGATTGCTCCTGCACGGCGGTTGACAGGCGCGCCGTTTCGCCGTAACGTTTGGGCTATGTGCGGCCCAACGAGCGGAAATCTACCCCGACAATGAATCCGATCCTGTTTGAACTTGGCCCCTTGACCTTGCGCGCGTATACGGCTTGGCTGTTGGGCGGTGTGTTGTTGAGCTTGGCCGTTCTCGCCTGGCGCGCGCACGTGCAAGCGCCTGGAAGCGTCGGCGCGTGGGTGGATGTGGCGCTGGTTGGCGTGGTGGCGGGCGTGGTCGGCGCACGCGCGCTGTATGTGGCCCAAGAGTGGCGCTATTTTAGCGAACACACCGACGAGATCGCACGGCTGGCGGCGGGAGGCATGGCGTGGCACGGAGCGCTTTGGCTCGGCGCGCCAACGGTGTGGTTAGCGGCGCAGTGGCGACGTGTGCCGCTCGCGTTGTGGACTGACGCGCTGGCTTTGGCTTGGCCGCTGGGCATGGCGGCGGCGTGGTGGGGATGTCGGGGGGCGGGCTGCGGCTACGGCTACGAGGTCGCCACGCTGGCCGACTGGCCGCGCGGCCTGGTCGCCGAACTGCCGGACGTATACGGACAATTTGCCCCGCGCCTGGACGTGCAAGCGGCGGGTGCGGCCTGGGCGTTGCTTTTGGCGGCGTTGGCGGCGTTGTTGACTTGGCGCGGATGGCTGCGTGGCGTGCGTTTGTGGGCCATTTGGGCGCTGGTGGGGCTGGGGCATGTGCTGTTGGCGTACTTTCGCGCCGACCCCGCGCCGACGTTGTTCGGTCACCGCGCGGACCAAGTCTACGACGCCGGGCTGAGTTTGCTTGCGAGCGGGTGGGGCGGCATACTTTGGCTGCGCGCGCGACGTGCTCGCGCGAGGGAAGTTGCAAACAACGCGGAGCAAAACACACTATGAAACTCACGATCGGGCTGGCCCAGATTGCGCCGAAGCTCGGCGATGTGCGGGTGAACTTGGCGCGCCATATGGAGCTGATTGCCGAGGCTGCGGGGCAAGGCGTGCAATTGCTGCTCTTCCCTGAGCTTTCGCTCACCGGCTACAATCTGCAAGACTTGGTGCACGAGGTGGCTTTGCATCCTCACACGGATAACCCCGTCTTTGCGCAACTGCTGGCCGCCAGCGCGCAACACGCTATGGACATCACGGTTGGGTTTGTGGCCGAGGACCGCCGCCACCGCTTTTTTATCGCCCAAGCGTACCTCAGCGCGGGGCAAGTGGTGCATGTGCACCACAAGGTGTACTTGCCCACTTACGGCCTCTTTGATGAGGGACGCTATTTTGCTTGGGGCGACGCCGTGCGCGCTTTTGACACGCGCTTTGGGCGGGTGGGCATGTTGATCTGCGAGGATTTTTGGCACGCCTCGCCGCCCTATTTGCTGTGGCTGGACGGCGCGGATATGTTGCTTTTGCACAGCGCCAGCCCGGGGCGCGGCTTGGACGAGGAGCCGGTTTTGCGCAGCGCGCGCTGGGTGGAGCTGGTCAATCGCGCTTACGCCAGCCTGTTTACCGACTACGTGATCCATTGCAACCGTGTAGGTTTTGAGGACGGGCTGAACTTTTGGGGCGGCAGCTCGATAGCCGACCCGAACGGCGAGTTTGTGCTCCACGCGCCTTACTATGACGAAGCACTTTCCGTGCACACCATAGACCTCAACCAACTGCACCGCACGCGCAGCCGCTTACCGCTCTTGCGCGACGAACGCACCGCGTTGGTCAGCCGAGAGATGGCGCGCATTTTGGGAGAAAACACCCAGGGCAGTCGTTAACCGTTGGAGTTCGTAGGGGGGGCAGCGATGCTCGGCACAACCAACATCAAGGTTTTGATCCTGGAAAAAGATTTTTACGCTCGCCAGGCCATCAACAGCTATTTGGCGTGGGATCGGCGCACGCGGGTTGTGCATCTGGCCGACACGCTGGAGTCTGTGCGGCAATATGTCGGTTCTGTGCCGCAAAGTGAGTGGCCGGACGTGGTGTTGTTGGACGCCCAAGCCGCCGACTCTCCGCAAGCGTTAGCGGAGCTGGTGTTGTTGATTGAGGACACTATCCCCGACGTGATGACGCTGGTTTTGGACCGTGAGGTCAATTTGGAGACGCTGCGTGCGGTGGAAAAAGCGCGCGCCAACGGCTATTTGCTGCGTGACGAGTTGCGCTATCGGGTGGCTTCGGCCATTTGCTGGGCGCAAAAGCACGACTTTGTGGTGACCCAAAGCGTCAAAGCCGCGCTACAAGGCGAGTTCGCAGGGCGGCTTTTCCGCGCAGAAGTGATCCCCGAGCGGCGCGAGTATCCGGAGCTAACCCCGCGTGTGCGTCAGGCTTTGCATTTGTGCGTGGTCGAAGGCATGTCGGCAGAGCTGGCCGCCGACGAGATGGGCATCAGCGCGTATACCGTGCGCAGCTATGTCAAGGAAGGCTACCGTATTTTGGAGGCTTACGACGACACGATCTACCCTCCCGACCTCAGCCCTCAGGAAAAGGCCTTTATGCGCATCACCGCCCTGAAAGACCAAGACAGCGATTGTGGCTGAACGTTTATGCCTGCCCCCCATCCCTTCCGCCGCACGTTAGAGCGCCTATTGAGCACGCTGGCGTTGCTGCTCGGCTCGGCGTTACCCTTTGCACTGGCGTGGGTACTGATCGCCTCCACCGATGAGGACGCCACGCCCCCCGCTAATCCCCTGGATCGCATTCCGAACTACAGCGGCCCGCTGGAAGAAACGCTAGACATATCCGCTGGTGAAACCGTGCAAACGGCGTACACGTATCGGGGCACGGTGCGGTTGATCGTTGAAGGCGTTTGGGAGGAGTCTGCGGGCATGTGCGACGCGCTTTATTGCTTTTCCGCTGCGGGGGCGGCGCAATGGCGGCCTGTGCTGGTCGTGGGCGGGCTGGCGCTGGCGGATGTGGCGGGTTGGGACGCAGAGACACGTCCCCAGCCCGACCCACACGAGCATACTTATACCGCGCTGATGAACTTGGGCGGGCGTTGGCGCGCACTGCGCTTGCAAAACACGGCGGAAGCGGGAACGTGGCGCGTCACGGTGTTGCAAGTGGAATAGAAACTAAGAGCGCACAGAGGGGTTGCTCTGTGCGCCCAAAAGGTTCTCCCGCGGTGATGAACTGCGCATCGTGCCGAATCTCGAAGAGGGGTGCTAGGGTAACGCCGCTAGGAGGATTTAACCATGTCCTTCTGCCTGTTCATCACTATCACCGCGGTTCGCGTTGGCTCAAGCCAACGCTTGGAGAGTACAGCAAGCCGCTACACTTACTTAGATGCACGAAGTCTTACGGAGTTACATCAAAATTATTTGAGACATCACCGAGCGACAACGGCTGAAGTAGGAGCAGATCGCCGATGGGCACGTCGTCTTGTTGAACCGGCAAGCGTGTTTGGGGTGCTTCCAGAGCGTAAAACCCTACCGCCAGCGTGTATTGCCCGGGGGAAAGTTCTAACGGCAAGGCTAGGCCGTGTGTGTCACGCACCGTTGCGCCGACCGTCCAGCTATCGGTCGGGGCGCGGTTGCCCGCAGGCTCGCCGTCGTGCTGCGCTGCGAGTGTGCCATCTGGCGCGAGCAATTGCACGGTGACCTTGTAGCGGGCGCTCAGCGGCGCGTCCGTTGTCCAAAAGAGCGTCACGCCCAGCGCATCCCCGATGGCCGGTTCGGTGGGGCGGAGCGCGTAGCCGACCAAGCGGATGTGCTCGCCGAAACGTGCGTCAAGTACACGGTCGGGCGTTTGGGGCGCGGGGCCGAGCACGGCGTATTGGGCCAGACGCACATCCCCATACCAACGCGAGGTGACCGGATAGGCTTCCGCGTCCAGCGTGCTTTGCACAACACGACGCGGATCGCGCTCCTCCTCGCCCCAGAAAACGACAAAAATCCGCCGATGTGCCGCGAGCACGGTTTGCACCTCGGCGCGCGTTTGTGCGTCGTCCCCCCCTAAGCCGCGCGGCAAAGGGTAAAGCGTTGCTGCGCCGTGATAGTAGTAGGTGAAAACCTCGGCCTGATTGGGGGCGTCTAAGATGATCGCGTCTTGAGAGGTGGCGTGCGTCTCCAAGT
>JALSSH010000335.1 GCA_026984385.1 Ardenticatenia bacterium
GAACTGTGCCCGGGTGTGCATCCGGAAACGCTGCGGCGTGACCTGGCCGACCTGGTGAGCCGAGGTATTTTGATCAAGATGGGGGAAAAGCGCGGCGCGTACTATGTGCTGAAAAAGTCGTAGGCTCGCTGGCTCTTTGGGCGTGGCCGTCGCTGAGCGTCTGGGCGCGCCGCCCGCAGAGCCTGGCTCAGCCAGGCTCTCGAAGCGACGCCGTCGCTTCGGTGCGCTGAAAGCGCACGCGGGCGGCGCGCCGATCCGCGCCCATGTACCCGATCCGTGAGGGGGGATAGTTGCAGAGAGGCCATAACGTTCGCTGATGAACCACAAACGTTTTTGGATATCGGGCGTGTTGATGTTGCTGAGCACGCTGACGGCGTGCAATTTGGCCGTCAATCCACCTGCGAACCCGACGGCGTTCCCTTCCCCCGTTGCTGTTCAGTTCACCCAGACGCCCTCACCTGTGCCGACGGCCACGCCGATCCCGTCGCTGACGCCGACGCCTGCCCCCACGCTCACGCCGAGCATAACACCCGTACCCAGCGCAACCTTCACGCCGACGGCTACCCCGTATCCGATCGCGCCACTGGCAAACGACCAATACACCCTCATCGATCTGCCGCCCGCGTTACGCGACGGTGTGCAGGGGGTGTATTTTGCCATTGCCAGCGTCAACGAGCGCACCGGTGGTGCTTCTAACCCCAAAACGCCTCAGCCCGATCTGGAGGTGGAAACGCTCTACTTGGTCAACCCTGCCAACGGCCAACTGATCGAGATTATGGACATCCCCGCAACGGCGGACGCACATATCTACTGGTCGCCGGACGGGATGAAGTTCGTCTATTTCCTGGAGCCGGTGCAGTTGGCCGACGGGACACTGGCGGGCGGGCTGTACCTGGTCAATTTGGAGCTGGGCTTAGGCGTGCGTCTCTTCAACTTGCCCACGCTCAACCCTCGCGGCATTCCGAACCATCGTCCGGTTTGGTCGCCGGATAGCTCGCAATTTGCCATCGCCATGCCCACCGCCTACGATGTGGACATTTTCGTTATCTCCGACGACGGCTCGTTGGTGCGCAACGTGACCCAACACGGCGCGTTTGATTTCTGGCCGAGCTGGTCGCCGGACGGGGTCCATTTGGCGTTTGTCTCCGACCGCAACGAGTGCCCCACCTGGCAACCGAGCGAGCCGAATACCTGTTCTCGGCTGGTTTCCCAAGCCGCGCCCGACGAGTTCGAGGGGCTTTTGGGTGAAGAACAGCAAAGCTCCATTTTCCCACGCGGAGGTCATGTTTTTGTGCTCAATGTGGAAACGGGCGACACCCGCCAAGTTTCCGAAGTGTGGGTGGATAGCCCGCCGACGTGGATCAGCCAAACACGCCTGGCTGTCACGACGGGGCTTTCAGACTCATTAGCCACAGAAACGGAAATTTGGCTGTTGAACGTGCAGGCGGGCACGGCGCGCCGTGTTTCCGGCCAGGCGGCGGCTTTTAACTTCGGCGCGGCTTGGTCACCGGACGGCGGGCGCGTCGTTTACTACCGCGCTTCAGAGCCTGCGGGCGTGGTGCTGCACGATCTCACGGGCGCGGAGCTTGCCGTGTTAGATCGCTACCTGTTCTCCCGCTACGGCTTCGCGGCGGACTGGTCACCGGACGGACAATGGATCGCCTTCGGTGGGCGTAACAGTCAGTGCCCCTACGGGTTAATTGTTACGAGGGAGTCGCTCAGTGTCTTTTTTGCAGGCACGACCCCTCGTGCTTGCGATCCGGTGTACTCACCGGACGGGCAATGGCTGGCTTACGCAGGTATCCAGACGCGCGCCGGCGCTGCCGATGGCCGTTTGGATCTGTTTGTCGCCCAGCCCAACGGCTACGGCGCGCGCAACTTGACCAGTCGGCTCAAAGGCGAGGTGGTGTTGCTGGGCTGGGTCGGCACGCCGTGAGCGCTCAAAATATCGCGCGCATCGCTTATTATGATCGTGTTCAGGAGGAAGAGCAGATATGACCGCACGGACGGCATTGGTAACCGACAGCACCAGCAATTTGCCCCGCACGCTCGCCGAAGAACGGCATATTTATATGGCGCCGCTCTATGTGCTTTGGGGGGAAAAGACGTACCGCGATGGCATAGATATTGACGATGCGGAGCTGTTCCGCAAGTTGCGCGCTTTGGGGGCTGACGCGGACTTGCCCAAAACGTCGCAAGTTTCTGTGCAGGACTTTGTCGAAATGTTCAAACAGGCGCGTGAAGCGGAAAACGCCGACGAGGTTGTTTGCGCTGTGATCTCCAGCGGCATGAGCGGCACGTATCAATCCGCTATGCAGGCCAAAGAGCAGGTGGATTTCCCTGTGCATGTGGTGGACGCCAAGTTTACCTCTTGGGCGCTGGGCCTCCCTGTGCTCAGCGGCGC
>JALSSH010000336.1 GCA_026984385.1 Ardenticatenia bacterium
GTGCGTAGCCGAATAGTGGAACGAGAAATAGTCCATGTTGAGATGGAAGCTGCCGTCATCGTGCAACGTGATCAGCTTCTTGACCTTGTCCACCTGGGTCGGGTCGCCGTAGGGCGACATGCCCATGAGCTTATACTCGCCGTTGTTGACGCGGAAGCCCATAAACGCCGTGAACGCCGAGTAGAGCAACCCCAGCGAGTGCGGAAAACGTTGTTCCCAGAAAAGATCGAGGGTGTTGGGCACGCTGCCGTCAAAGCTCCCCCGCGCTATGCCGCCGGTGGTGGTAGTCCATTCGCCCACGCCGTCTACGGTGAGCACGGCGGCTTCTTCATAGGGGGAGGCAAAAAACGCGCTGGCGGCGTGGGACATGTGATGGTCGCAAAACAGGATTTGGTCGGGGCGCACGCCGAGATGCTGTTGGAGCAGGCTTTTGACCCACAATTTTTCGCTGACATACGATGTGACAGCTTCGCCCCACATGCGCCAAGAGCGCGGAAACGTGCCCAGCGCGGTTTGCAAAAGCCGCCCCACTTTGACCATCGGCTTTTCGTAAAAAACCACATAGTCCAGCTCCGGCCCGCTGAGGCCGCCTTCACGCAGGCAAAAGTCAATCGCGCGCGCAGGGAAACCGTTGTCGTGTTTTTTGCGGGAAAGACGCTCTTCCATTGAGGCCGCCACAATCTCGCCGTCCCGCAACAAGACGGCGGCGGAGTCATGGTAAAAGCAAGAAACCCCCAGGATATTCATAGCAATCACTCTCTCGTTGATGCCGGTCTTCACCGTCAGAATTGGCGCCGCGCTTCTTCTAATGTGTGGCCGACCGGTTCGCGTTTCAGCCAACTTTGCGGGGGCTTGCGCAGATGCAGCGGGTCGCTGAACAGGCGCATACCCAGCGCAAAAGGAGCAAATAGGGTGAAATAAAAGAGCGTTGCGAACAGTCGGGCCTGGAAGTCTCCGAAAGCCTCGCCGATCACGTGCCAACGCGCCCAGGCAACACGTATAATCTCTCGCATACCGCCCGTCCTCTTGAATTTATTGTGGTGGTGTGGAAAACTTGCCCGATTATACTGGGAGCAAAGGGGGTGTCAACCGCGCACGGCCAAACCAACGTCGTTTCCCCGGCTATCCCGCTCACGTCAAAGATTTCGCATATCCCTGACTTTATCCACTCCCCGACCGCATTCGGACTGTTTCTTCCTTTTGGGAGTGGGTATAATGGGCGGCGAGGTGTTGGCTGAAGCGTAAAGGCCGCGTATGCCTGTTCCATATTGTTACATTTGCGACAAGAACCCCCACGAGAAAGAGGCCTATGGTCGGGCGACGTTGGAGATGGGCGACTATTGCCCGATCTGTCACCGGCCTGTTTGCCGTTACCACATGGCGCGGGTGCGCTGGCGCTGGAAGGCCGACGGGCGACTGGAAAGCGCTTACGTTTGCCGCGAGTGCAAGAGCACCTATCAACATCGCCAGTGGGATGCCCATAACCGCGACTGGATCGATTGATCGAGTCGTTCCCCGTTGCCTCAGCGCTTATATACCCTACGAGGTGAACGATGAACCCCACACCATCGGATTTCCGTATTCTGACCTTTGAGCCGGAAGTCCAGCGCCAACTGACGCTTTTTGTGCGCGCCATGTTTGCGCCGGAAGACGCCATTTTGCAATCCGTGCGTCAACGCACCACCGAACGCGGCTTGCCGCAGATTGCCATCCGTCCGGAAGAAGGGCAGATGTTGCACTTCCTGGCCTCGCTGATCGGAGCGCGGCGTATTTTGGAGATTGGCACGCTGGCCGGTTACAGCGGCATCTGGTTGGCGCGCGCTTTGCCTGCAGATGGAGAGCTTGTCACTTTGGAGCTAGACCCCAAGCACGCCCAGGTCGCCCGCGAGCATTTCGAACTGGCCGGCTTGGCCGAGCGCGTGCGCGTGATCGAAGGGGAGGCGATGCACACGCTGAACCACGAGCTGGCCGACGCGCGTTTTGACATGGTCTTTATTGACGCAGACAAAACGGGCTATCCGGACTATCTCGCTTGGAGCGTGGAGCATGTGCGCACGGGTGGGCTGATCGCGGCGCACAACGCCTTCCGCGATGGGCATCTTTTCGCCGATGATCCCCATTCCCAGGCCACACGCCGGATGCTGGAGGCGATGGCTTCTGATGCGCGTTTGCTGAGCACAATTATTCCCGTAGGCGACGGGATCGCGGTGGCGCAGATGTTGTCGGAGGCCTGAGCGCACCTTTGCCGGTCCGTATACGTATTGGACTGTGCAAGGATCGATCCGTCGTGACCACATGGGGGACGCCATGCGCATTTTGGTACACACCGGCAAGGGTGGCGTGGGCAAAACAAGCATCTCCGCTGCAACCGCGCTCCGCTGTGCAGATTTGGGGCTG
>JALSSH010000337.1 GCA_026984385.1 Ardenticatenia bacterium
AACGCCGGCGCGTGCAACAAGCGCGCGCAGGCGATCTCTCATGGTTGCGTCCGTCGCCGTTACACCCTCCGCCGCCGCTCATGCACCCCGCCGAAGTCGTCTATCTGACGTTGCGCGGCGTCACTTTGCAAGAAGTGCCTCCTTCCGGCTTTCTGGTACACGCAGAAAGCGGCGCGGTGCTAGACTCCGGCAAATTTTATGTTACAGGTCGGCGGTTGCATTTGCTGGGGCAACGCCGCGACTGGTCCCACGCGCTGGACGAGATCGAGCATGTAGACTATGACGAAGAAGGTTGGACGCTCATCTTTCGCACGTCGGATCGGCTGCTGCAATATCGCGGCATGAACATTCCTGAGCAATTTGACGCTCAGCTTGTCGCCACCGTGATCGAGGCACTTTGGCAGCGCAATTTAGACCGTTCCGAATCTTGATCTGCGCACACCTGCATAGAAATTCTGCGACGCCGTTCTTTCGGAGGCACTATGAGCAGGAAAACACTCATCCGCACAGGTATTGTGGGGTTGATCGCGTTGGCGTTGGTGTCCCAGCTCTACGCGGTCTTTTTCGCAGAGGCGCAGGGATTACGCATCGGCTACGGAGAGACGCAAAGCGGCAACATCGGCGCGGCGGATGAGGTAGAAACCTGGGTTTTTGAAGGTGTGCGCGGTGACGTGGTGAGCGTGCGCGTTTTGCCCGCAGACGCCAGCGCGCTTGTGCCTTCGGTCGTGCTTAGCAACGCGGACGACGTGCTGTTGCTGGAAGTCGCGGGCACGCCCAACGACCCTGCCGTGCGCTTCACGTTGGCGCTCCAAGCCACCGGCACGCACCATTTAGCCGTGCGCGGGCTGGAAGGTTCGACAGGCGCGTACACGCTCGGGCTGGAACTGCAAGCGGCGGGCGAGCCGCCCGAGGCCCAAGACGGCGTGCTCGTTTATGGGCGCAGCGGCACGGGCGAGATCACGGACGAGGCTTTCCGTCAGTTTTGGTCGTTTTACGGCACGCGCGGCGACGTGGTGGACGTGTACATGACGGCTACGTCCGGTGACCTAGACGCTTACGTGACGTTGCTTTCCCCGCAAGGGGACGTGCTCGAAAGCAGCGACGGCGGCAGCGCAGGCACAGACGCGGCTATCTACGGCGTGCAGTTGCCCGTCAGCGGCACGTACTCGATTGTCGCACGGCGAGCAGGCCCTGCATCCGGTGAACGCGGCACGACACGGGGAAGCTACGAGTTGGCCGTCGCGCTGCGCAAGGCAGGCTCGGGCGCTCCTCCGACGCCCGCCACCCTGGAGCTGGGGCGGGAGGTACGCGGTCAACTCAGCGCCGATCTGCCTACCATGCTGTACAGCGTAGAAGCGACCCAAGCGGAAAATTTGGCCTTTGTTCTTGAGCTGAGCGAACCCGCTCAAATTGCTACGCTCTCGGTGCTCACGCCGCAAGGCGCGCTGTTGAAGACAACGCACGGCATCTCTCCCCTTTACGCGGCGGTGGACGTGCCGCAAGCGGGCACGTATTGGGTCGAAGTGAGCGCAGCGCCGCTTTGGGACACAACCACGCTGAGCTTTTCGCTCGTCGCGCGCACTTTGGCTGACGTTGAGGGCGTTTCCCGCCCGCTCGGGTATGGGCGAGCGCTGGAGGTGCGTCCAAACGTTGCTGCGCCCACGCATTTACACTTCTGGGGACAAGCGGGCGACCTGATTCGCTTCTCTCTGACGCCACACCAAGCGCTAAGCGACGGCGACGTGCGTATTTTTGCGCCAAATGGGGACGTATTAGCCGAGCGGGCCGTACAAGTCGCCTTTTCCCAAGCGCTGCTTTTGGAAGCCGACGGCATCTACACTGTTGCATTGCCGACCGATGTACTCAGCGTGGGCTACACGGCGAATGTGGAGCAGATCGGCGTGGCGGGTGGCGCATTCGCGCAGCATCTGGCCCCGCAGTACCAGGGCGCGTTGCCATCCGCGCCCACAGAAGGCGTTTCCGGTAGCGTGCGGTCGTTGGGCGCTCACGCCTGGACGTTGGACGTGCCGCGCGCGCAAACTTGGCGCTTTACGCTCGACGCGCCGCAGGCCGAAGGGCCGCTGGTGCTGGCGGTCGAGGGGCCGAACGGGGAACAGCTCGCCCAAACGGTTACTCAGCCGCTCACCCAACGCACCACGCTCCAAGTGGAGCTGCCCACCGTCGGGCGCTATCGCGTGCTCGTGATCGCCCCGCAGGACGCAGCAGAGGCAGCTTACGTGTTGCGCGCGCAGCCGGACGAAGGGGGCACGTTGAGGCACGGAATGGCGCGTAAAGGCGTTTTGAGCGGCACAACACCGGTAGACATGTGGGAAATTGAAGCCGCGCCGGACGCGCTACTGACCGTGCAAGTGCGCCCGCAAGCCACCGCTATCACA
>JALSSH010000338.1 GCA_026984385.1 Ardenticatenia bacterium
CGCATGCCACGAGATATCTTCAGATTTACGGTCTTTAACTAGCAGTTGGCGTGGATACTGTTCTTCTAAATTGAAGGAATCGTCAGAGTAAGTGGGATTAAGCAAATATAGCGCCTCAAGAAAAGCAGATTTACCTGCTTCATTCTTACCCACAAGGCATGTGACGGATTCGTCCACTTCAACATCCCCTGAATCTATAATGTTTCGAAATTTGACAATTCTAAAAGATCGAAGTTTCATCTTCTTTACCCCTTCTCGCCTCCAACTCCGCTAGTAACATCTATAATATTATACATGAACGATAGCTGTAGTAATTGTAGCGATTCGCTTCATCCTCCGCAATCTACTCACCAACACGGCAGGGCTTATCAATTCTAATCGACGACACATTCTACACGCGAACAGTTGGCGAGTACGCACCCCAAATATTCTCAGATGCTTGCCTAATCTCTGTCTAGCGGTCTTTGCATTGATAAGCCCTGCCAACACAATAAGGGCGGCCACCGGCGCAGGTGACCGCCCCACACACTTACTGCGCCGCGCGGAAGGCTACTCGCCTACGCGCGTGATGCGCCCTTCCACTTCCGGCGCCACAGGGCTGTGCGCCGCGATGTAGTCCGCCACCACTTGATCCAGCGGGTTGCCGTAGTCATACGGGTTGATGGCGTTTTCCTTCAGCATCGAATAGCCGTCGCCACCGCGCCGCATGTAGTCGTTGGCCGCCACCGTGTAAACCGCGTCAGGGTCGAGCGGCTCGTATTCGCCGGTTTCGGGGTTCAACACTTCCACGCTGACGATACGCTCGCCAGGGGCCGCGCTCGGGTCCCAAGTGTAGCGCAAGCCGGAAACCTGCGGGAAGCGACCGGCCACATCCTCAACTTGCGAAACGCCGTTTTCCAGCGCCGCGATCACGTCCGAGCCTTTCAGCTCAAAGGTGCTGATCAGGTTGCCGAACGGCAACACGGTGAGCACCTGGCCCAACGTCACCTCACCGGCGGGAATGCTGGCGCGGATGCCGCCGCCATTTTGCAGCGCGATCTGCGCGCCCGTGTTCTCACGGATCGCATCGGTGATCAAGTTGCCCATGTTGCACTCTTCGGTGCGGCAGACACCGCGCTCGCCGACCAGGTCAACCGCCGCTTCACCGACGGGCGTGTGTTTCAATTCTTCGATAGGCGCAGCCAGCGCATCAATCAGCGCCTGCATGGCCGGGTCCGGCGTGATGTATTGGCTGAGCAAGATCACGTCGCCGTCCCAGTCGGTCAGCACACCGTCGGCGTCGAACTCCAAGTCCAGACGGCCCAGGTATTCGTTATGCTCGCCGGCCTGCACCACCAAAATCGGCTCGCCGGAGGCGCTTTCCAGCACCTGCGGGTAGCTCGCAACGCCTTTGGTGTACATATTGCTTAGCAGGGTATGGGAGTGGCCGCCGACGATCACGTCCACGCCGGAAAGCTGCGGGGCGATCGCCAAGTCCATGTTGTAGCCGATGTGCGACAACACGATGATCTTATTGATGCCCTCTTCGGTCATCTGGTCAACCGCCGCTTGCGCTGCGCCGACCAAATCATCATCGAAGATCACGTTTTCGCTGGGGGAGGAGAGGATCGCGGTTTCCGGCACGGTCAGACCGGTGATGCCAATCTTCTCGCCGCCCACTTCCAACACCACGTAGGAAGCGATCTTGTCGGCCAGCGGTTCGGAGGCGCTGGCGTCTACGTTGGCAGAAACGACGGGGAAGTCCAGCTTGTCAATGAACATGCCCAGCACCAAGTCGCCCTTGTCAAACTCGTGGTTGCCGAGTGTCATGGCGTCGTAGCCCAGCAAGTTCATAATCTGGGCGTTCTCTTGGCCCAAATATTGCTGGTGGAAAAGCGTGCCGGTGAAGCGGTCGCCCGCATCCAACAACAAGGAGTTGTCCACCTGGGCGCGAATCTGCTTGACGACCGTCGCCTGGCGGGCCACGCCGCCGTTGCCGTGCCGATTGGGGGCGTGGTGAGCATGGGTGTCGTTGGTGTGCATGATCGTCAGGGCAAACGTTTCTTCGTCACTGCCTGCGCTGACCATCGGCACCAGGCCGACCACCAACACAAGCACCAAACTGAGTACCAATAGCTTCTTACGCATAAGCCTAACCTCTCTTTAGAACTACACAACGGAAATGACAAACCGATCTAACGTCGATCGGAGGGGAACTTTAATTATATTTTACCATCACTCCCCCGCAAGTGATACGGCAGCTTTGGTTTGCCATTCCCCCGAGCAAAACGGGCGGGCGCGCCCCCGCGCCCGCCCCACAACGTTTTACACCGGCACACTCAGCCGTTAGTCTCCGGCGGCAAAGGCGGCCTCGTCCACCTCCGGCATCCGGTGTTGGGCTTCGACCACCGCCTCGACCGGATACTCGTAGTCTTCCAACTGGCCGGCGAAGTATTGCGCGTAAGCGGACATATCAAAGTGCCCGTGCCCGCTGAGGTTGAAGAGGATCACGCGCTCTTCGCCCGCCTCTTTGGCCTCCAACGCCTCATCAATCGCCGCGCGGATCGCGTGGGCGCTTTCCGGCGCGGGGATGATACCCTCGGCGCGCGCAAATTGCACCGCCGCGTCAAAAACGCCGACCTGCGGATAGGCTTTGGCGTCCACGATGCCCTCTTCGTGCAACAGCGACATAATCGGGGCCATGCCGTGATAGCGCAAACCGCCCGCGTGGATGCCCGGCGGCATGAAGTCATGGCCGAGCGTGTACATTTTGACGATGGGCGTCATGCCGACCGTGTCGCCGTAATCGTAAGCGTAAACGCCTTTGGTCATGCTGGGGCAAGCGGTCGGTTCGGCGGCCAAGAAGCGAATTTGTTTGCCGTTTTTCAGCCGTTCGCGGACAAAAGGCAAGATCAACCCGGCCATATTGCTCCCACCACCGGCGCAACCGATCACCACGTCCGGATAGTCGTCGGCCTTGGCGAGCTGCAAAAGCGCCTCTTCGCCGATGATGGTTTGGTGCAACAGCACATGGTTAAGCACGCTGCCGAGCGAGTATTTGGTGTCGTCGTGCGTGGCGGCCACTTCTACCGCTTCGCTGATGGCGATGCCCAGGCTGCCCATGTTGTCCGGGTCTTTTGCCAGGATTGCGCGTCCGGCGTTGGTGAGATCGGTAGGGCTGGCGTGCACGGTTGCGCCGAAGGCCTCCATCATATTGCGGCGATAGGGCTTTTGTTGATAGCTGACCTTGACCATGAAGACTTCGATCTCCATGCCGAAGAACGCCCCGGCCATTGCCAGCGACGAACCCCACTGCCCCGCGCCGGTTTCGGTGGCGATCTTGCGCACGCCTTCCTCGCGGTTGTAGAAAAGTTGCGCCACAGCGGTGTTGGGCTTGTGGCTGCCCACCGGGCTGACGCCCTCGTACTTGTAGTAGATGCGCGCGGGCGTGTCCAGCATCTTTTCCAAACGGCGGGCGCGGAAAAGTGGGCTTGGCCGCCATTGCGCGTAAACCTGGCGCACCGGCTCGGGGATTTCGATGTAGTTTTCCTGGCTCATCTCCTGCGCAATCAGCGCCATAGGGAAGATCGGCGCCAGGTCATCCGGCCCGACCGGTTGTTTGGTGGCCGGGTGCAAAACCGGCGAAAGCGGGCGCGGCAGGTCCGGCACGACGTTGTACCAAGCCTTAGGCATTTCCGACTCGTCGAGAATGTATTTGATGTGGGTTTTGTCAGGCATGATAAGCTCTCCTTACGTTCTGACACGGTTAGCACATTGTGTAAGGTTCGGAGCGGGCCGCCTGCGCCCGTAAACGCAAAAGCGCCCGTCCCCGAACGTCCAGGGACGAGCGCACAAAGTGCCCGTGGTGCCACCCTGATTAGGCTGCCTTGCACAGCGCCTCACGCGCCCTAAAAACAAAAAATCCGCCTGTGACGGCGGAAGGGTGCGCAAAAAACGCAAGTGAAGCCAGCCTCACTCATTGCGCCCGAATAACGGAGGCGAACCCGGCGCGGCATTTCCTCCACGCAACTCCCCGGCCCATTCCACCCCGGCTAACCCGTGCCGCGCTTTCAGTCGGTGACGCGGTTTCCTGTCCGTCGCGTTGGGGCGTACTCTTCCGGTTCAACGTCTTTACAGCCCCTATCATAGCACGGCGCGCGTGCTTGTCAAGCGCCGCAGCACGGGGGCTTTTGGGCGATCTGAACAAAAGCCGCCGCGTCCGTTGGTGTGTTTAGCGCTCTTCTTCCACGCCGACCATTTGCTGGCCGGCACGCAACAGCTCATCAACCATCTGCGGCGCGCTCGCCTCGGCGTAAACGCGCAAAACCGGCTCTGTGCCACTCGGACGCACGAGCAACCAACTGTCGTCCGCCAAGACGAACTTCACGCCGTCAAACGTGTGCACCTCGCGCACCGTCTCCCCGGCCAAGCGCGCGGGCGCTTCAGCAGAAAGACGCGCCACCACCTCGCTCTTGGGGAGCGGCTTGCGCAGATGGAAATCCTCGCGGCGATAGTGCGTAGGGCCGAACTGCCGTTGCAAGTCCGCGACGATCTCATGCAGCGGCGCGCCCGCGTCCGCCACGATCTCCAGCAACAGCAAACCCATCAAAATCCCGTCCCCTTCGGGGATGTGTCCCTTGATGCTGATGCCGCCGGACTCCTCCCCGCCGATCAGCACGTCGCCGTTGAGCATGTGGTCGGCGATGTGGTTAAAGCCGACCGGCGTCTCGTGCACGGTCAGGCCGTGCCGTGCGGCAATGCGGTTGATCATCATGGTGGTGGAAAGCGTCTTGACCACGTCGCCCGTCCAGGCCCGTTTTTCCGCCAGATAGCGCAGCGCAAGCGCCATGATCGTGTGCGGGTCAACAAAATGGCCGCGACTGTCCATCGCGCCGATGCGGTCGGCGTCGCCGTCGGTGGCGATGCCGATATCGGCGTGGGAGGTGTGGATGGTGGCCGCGAGCCTATCCAAGTATTTGCGGATCGGCTCCGGATGGATGCCGCCAAAGCCCGGGTTCATCTCACCGCGAATTTCGTGCACGGTGCAGCGCGTGCGTGAAAGGATCGCGCGAATGGCCGTGCGCCCCGAGCCGTACATCGGGTCGGCCACGATGGTCAGCTCGCCCCGAGAGATTTTGTCCACGTCCACCAGCGTTTCCAGGTGCTCGTAGTAGGTGTTGGTGGGGTTAAAGCGGCGGATGAGGCCCTCTTGGATGGCGCGCTCATAGTCCATCAGGTTCGGGCCGCGCCCCTGGAGCTGGGCCTCATCCAGGAAGCGTTCCACCTCGGCGCACTGTTGCGGCGAGGCCGAACCGCCGTAAGCGGCTTTGAGCTTGAAGCCGTTGTAGCGCGGGGGATTGTGCGAGGCGGTGATCACCACGCCCGCGATCGCCTTTTTGTGCACGATGTTATAGCTGATGGCGGGCGTGGGCGCGTCGGTGCGCGCCAGCCAGGTGACAATCCCGTTGGCGGCCAGGACGCGCGCGGTTTCTGCGGCGAAGCGGTCGGAAAGGAAGCGCGTGTCAAAGCCGACAACCACCTCCGGCGGGCCGTCGTCTTCGCGCAGCTCCTGGTTGACGTGGTCGGCCACCGCTTGGGCCACCAAGCGCAAATTGGCGAAGGTGAAGGTATCCGCGATGACCGCGCGCCAGCCGTCTGTGCCGAAACGAATGCTCATAACAAGCCTCACTGTGTGCGGATAACAGGCTATCGGTTCAAGTGCTCCCGAGTGTACCCACCCCCCCGCGCTCTAGCAACGCGACTACGTGCGGGGCTAGAGCGTTTTGAGTTTGCAGGGCGCCCTCTCTCCTCACCATTTTTTTAGCACACTGATACAACCTTTTTGCCAGCCTGTAACACAACGTATGTTATGGTAAAAGTAGCTTACGGGGGGCATACACTCGACTATTGAGGCATCCACAGGAGAGAATACCATGTCCTGGAAACGCTGTTGTGTCGGACTAGCGGGGTTGGTTGTGAGCGTTTTGGCGCTTTTGACGCTCTCGCCCACGCCAAATGGCTACGCCCAAGGCACAAGCACTTTGACGCTCAATACCGTAACCGTTGGGGTAGCGGAAACGGCAACATTGGAAGGACGCATCGCCTGTAGCGCGAGCGCGTGCAACGGTTTTACGCTGACCTTGCGCTTTGACCGCGACTTGCTGCGCGTGAGCAGCGCGAGCGTCGGCCCCTACCTGGGCGCGAACGTGTTCACGATGCAAAACGCGATTGATAACGCCAGCGGCACGGTCCAACTGGCCGCCGCCGCTTTGCAACCACCGCCTGCAGGGGTGGAGAATGTGCTTTTCCAGCTCGAAGTCGAAGGGCTGATCCCCGGAGAAGCTGAAGTGACGGTTGAGTCGCTGGAGATCGTGGACGCCAGCGGCCAAACCGTGCCCTCCAGCGGGATCGGGACGGCGGTCACCGTGTACGAGACGGGCAAGATTCCGTTCTTTTCGCCGCCGGTGAACGCTTGGCAACTGGTTTTTATCACCGAACGCGACGGCAACCCGGAAGTGTATACGATTATGGCGAACGGGTCGGGTTTGCGGCGCTTGACCGAGACCGAAGCGCTGGAAGGCGGCCCGCGCTGGTCACCGGATGGGGCACGGATCGCGTTCCATTCCAACCGCGACGGCAACTTGGAAATTTACACCATGGACGACCAGGGCGGCGATGTGCGTCGCTTGACCGACCATGCGGCGGCGGACTTTTCGCCCACGTGGTCGCCGGATGGGACGCAGATCGCGTTTGTTTCTGAGCGCGACGGCAACCCGGAAATTTACGTGATGAACGCGGACGGGACAAACGTGCGGCGGCTGACCGACGACCCCGCGACGGACACGACCCCCGCCTGGTCGCCGGACGGCAAGCAGATCGCGTTTGTTTCCGACCGAGGGGGCAGCCAAGAGCTTTACTTGATGGACGCGGACGGGAACAATGCGGCCCCGTTCAGTGAGCTTTTCGGCAGCGCGGGCTGGCACCCGGCTTGGAAACCGGACGGAACACAGCTCAGCTTCGCGGCGGGCAACGCCGGTGCGGTCAATTACTACCGAACACCTTTGCCTGCTGCCCCCTATCAGCTCAGCCATGACGGGATCGTGCCCACACGCAGCCAAAGCGCCTGGTCGCCGGACGGCAACTACCTGGCGCTGATGTCTACGCAAACCGGCGTAAGCGATCTTTACGTGTTGGACTTGGGGCGCGAGCGTTGGTTTAAGCTGACCGAAGATCAATACGCGGACTACGACCCGGACTGGCGACCGATCGGCACGCCCTGCGCAATCAGCACGGAGCAAGACGACGTGCGCGTGCACGTCGGCCCCGGGCGCAATCGGGGCGTGTTCGGCTATCTGCCAAAGGGACGCCAGTTTACGGTGATTGGGCAAGCGCAAGACGACAAAGGCGCGGTCTGGTGGGAGCTGGACAAAAGCGAATTTGACGGGGGCGAGATGGTCAACAGCCTGTGGGTCAAGGCCGACGATGTGCGGTCGGTCGGCTCGTGCGCAATGGTGAGCATCAGCACGCCGCCGCCGCTGATCCCCTATCCCACACCTCCCGGGAGCTGGTTGCCGTGCGGATCGTGCGACAGTTGTGGGCATCCGGCCAGCGAGTGCGTCACATCGCCGGACGGCGAATGCCTGTGGGACCCGGACACATGCGGGAACGTGAGAGTCACACCGCCACCGCAGGTCACCAGTGCGCCGCAATGCTACACGGTGACGGTCACCTCATCGCTGGGCGGCAGTGCGTGGAAAACAACGCCCGGCAACTGCACAGAAGACACCTACACGATGGGATCGAGCGTGGGGGTGCACGCCGAACCGCAAGGCGCAGGTTGGTATGTACTGAGCTGGTCGGGGACGTGCGGAAACATCCCCAGCCCGGGGTACATGGTGGAAGACGCGACCGTGACCGTGAACGGGAATTGCACAGTGCATATCCGATTTAGCTATCTGGGATAGCCAACGCTCAGCGTTAGGAGCGCTTTTTGCGGGCGACCTAGCCAGGGCGAACGCCACTTCACGCGGCGTTCGCCCTGACGTCGCCCGCCCGCAGGCGGCGCGCACGTCGCCCAGCGCTACCGCGCTGACCTCGCGCGCGCCGCCGCCGAGTGGGGACGCTCGCTCAATACGTATACTCGCCGACGGTGAGCTGGACGGAGCGCTCGCCGTCTTTGTTGACGACGGTCAGCGTGACGGTGTCGCCCGGGCGGGTATGTTCTTCCAGGTAGAGCGAAAGCTCGTCGCGGGTGCGGAGCGGCTGGCCGTTGATGGCCGTGATGATGTCCCCCCCCACAAAGACCACGCGCCGCCCTTGCCGTTGCATCTGGGCGGCCTGCAAACCCGCTTTGGCGGCGGGGCCGTTGGGGTCGAGATCAACGATCAGCAAGCCATGTTGGAGTTCATCGGAGGGCGGTTGCACCTCATAACCCAGCTCGCGAACGGCGATGCGCAGCGAGGGGTGGCGGTAGTGGCCGTAGGCGATCAAGTCCGGCACGACACGGCGCACCGTGCTGATCGGCACGGCGAACCCGATCCCGACCGAGCCGCCGGAAGGGGATCGAATAGCCGTGTTGACGCCGATCACTTGGCCGCGCGTGTTGAGCAAGGGGCCGCCGGAATTGCCCGGGTTGATCGCGGCGTCGGTTTGGATCGCGTTGCCGATCAGCGAGCCGCTTTCGGACTCGATGGTGCGGTCTAGCGCGCTGATGATGCCGGTGGTGAGCGTGCGGTCCAGCCCGAAGGGGTTGCCGATGGCGAGCACACGCTGCCCCACGCGCAAGCTATCCGCGTCGCCGAGCGACAGGGCCGCCGCGTGCAGTTGAGCGGCGTCCACCTGGATCACGGCCAGGTCGTAGAACTTGTCCGCGCCGACCACCTGCGCAGGCAAGGTCGTTCCGTCCGCAAGCACAACCTCGATCTCGGTGGCGTCGGCGATGACGTGGTTGTTGGTGACGATATGCCCCTCGGCGTCGTAAACAAAGCCCGACCCCGTGCCTTCACGCGGGACGACGCCGCGCCAAAAATCGTAAACGGCGCTGCGGCTGGTGATGTGTACCACCGAGGGGCCGACCTGCTCATAGACGTAGGAGATGGCCGCCTCTTCCGCGTCCAAAACGCTTAGGTAGTCCGCAGGCGGAGGGACGAGCGTAGGGAGCGGCGTGGGCGCGTCTTGAGAAGCCGTCACGCCCACATCCAGCACCAAGGCCAGCCCGACCGCAAAGCCCAACACCAAGCCCAGCGATGCTGCCAGCATTCCAAGCGCAAAAAACCGTGAATGACGCATCCTACACACTCCTTTCTGAGCGCGTATGCTCGCTCAGAATGTAGCGCGCCGAGGCCACATGCGCAAAGGCGTAAGCGGCAAAGTCCGCGCCTCGCAGCAGCGGGGGACAAGGCGAAAAAAAAGGACGGCGCGAGCGGCACGTAACGGGCCGCTTGCGCCGTCTGCTCGTCAGGCTGTCCTAGGGGCCGCCGGTGTACACAAAATACACCTCGACCGAGCAATTACCCAGGATCGTCACGGTGGCGAACTCGGGGTTGCCGCTGGGGATGTTGCCGCACGTGCCCGCCCAGGAGTCCACACTATAGAGGGTGGGGGGCACAGCTTGGAGCAACACAGAATCCCCCGAATTGTACCCACTGCTGCCGCAGGTGGGCGAGGTGAGCACGTTAATTGAACCTCCCGGGTAGGAGCTGGTGGTCAAGGTGTAGCAGGTCGGGCCGCCACCACCAGCACCGCCGCCACCGGCAGGCACACTCACCGCCGCGCCGCCAGCGCCGAGGCAACGGGTTGGGTCCCAAACGCATTGGCCGTCCGGCGCGGTGACGCACTGCGAGGCGGGGTAACCACAGCTATCGCACGAGCCGCACGCGCCCCACGTGCCACTCGCTTGTGCCTGCGCGCCCGACGCAGACGCCGCAGAGGGGTTCGGGTTCAAGATCACGGGTGGCGCTTCGGTTTGCGCCACGTCTTGGCACGGCCCGCTCTGCGTCACTTCGTCCGCCTGCACCCACAAACTCAGCGCCGAATCTCCGCGCGGGAAGGTGCTCTTTTCCAATTGCCACCACGTCTTGCCGTCGCGGTCTTGCGCCTGGCCGATCACCTGAAACGGGCGATTGACGGGCATATAGGCGAAAACGCCGCGATGCGTCCCCGGGCCTACGCGCACCCGCACATTTTCGCTTTCCGCCCAGACCGTGCAAGGGACAGCGGATGTGGCTTGCGGAGTGGGGGTAGGCGTCGGCGTTGGCTGGGAAGCGGGGTCAACCACCGTGACAATAGTTCCTTCGCCTCGGGCTACCACGCTGCGTCCGTTGGCGTCTATGAGAGTGAGCGCGGTGAAGACCAGCGGCGTTTTGCCCAACGCCACGCCCTCCAGCTCCAACAAGAAAAGCACCTCTTCTGCATCGGCGGGCGGCGGTTGGAGCGAAACCGCACCGAAACGCACAATCCCCGCCTGGTGGTTGATCTCCTCTTCGGAGATAAAAACGCTTGTGCCTAGGTACGGTCCGACATCGACGCCGCGCACGTCAATCGCGGTGGGGTCAAAGCGCAACTCGAACGCAAAGCCGTTACAACTGCTCAGCCCGCAAAAAATGCGCGCCGAAACCGTCCCCGTCTGCCCCAGGCCAACGGTTGCCGGCTCCAGCGTGACGCTGCTCTCCCCTTGGGCCAGGGACGGGGCGGGCGTGAGCGTCAAGAAGAACATAACGAGCACCATCACACCCGCTATATGCAAAACTCCACGCCTCCACATGATCAGATACCCTCCTTAAACCTTTTCGATGTGCGGTGGATTAGCGAATGCAGCAGAAATTATATCAACATGCGTCGAGTTTATTTCGCCAACTATTGTGAAAAGCGACCGTGACCGCAACGTGACTATAGCAGCGGTGGCTCGACGCGCGGTGTGGCGTGCGGGAGGTAGACGGAGGCTTCGCCCCCGCGCCCCCAGCAGGGGTCTTGCGACCCCTGCCCCCCCGCGAGCCGCGCTCCGCGCGCCTCGCGGAGCACACGCCCGCCGGCCCGAGTGGACGTGTGCGAGCAGTGGGCCGCAGGGCGCGCCGCCCGTGCGCCTTACGGCGCACTACGCGCGGCTTTTGCCGCGCGTCAGCCGCGC
>JALSSH010000339.1 GCA_026984385.1 Ardenticatenia bacterium
AGCAGCGCAACAGCTCGTCCATCATGGCGGGCCACGTTTGCGTTTCAGCAAAAAGGCGTGCGTTGCGGCCCATGATGCGGCGCTTATCCGGGTCGGAAAGGATCGCGCGCACGCCGTCTACCATGCCGCGCACGTCCCCCACGTTGAAGACGTAGCCGTTGACGCCGGACTGGACGATCTCGTCCGCGCCGCCTACCCGAGAAGTGACCACCGGCAAGCCGGAAGCCATCGCCTCGATCAGCACCAAGCCGAAGGACTCCATCGCGGAGGGAAAGACGAAAATATCGGCGCTGGCAAACGCCGACCACAGCTCTTCATCGCGCAAATAGCCCATGAAGGTCACCGGCACACCGTCGAAGTGTTGGGCAAGTTCGCGTTTGAGGTGCTCGGGGCCGTCGCCGACAATGGCGAGCCGCGTGCCCGGGACACGGTCGAGCACGGCGCGGAGCTGCTCGATCTTCTTTTCAACCGAGATACGCCCCACATAAAGTAAAATGGTGTCTTCGGGGTGCCCACCGCTGAGCCTGTGGCGCATTTCGGCGCTGGCGTATTTGGGGTGAAACTTGTCCGCGTCCACACCGCGCCGCCACAGCCCGACGTTGCGCACGCCGTGCCGCAGCATCTCTTGTTGCACCAAGCGCGAAGGGGCCAGTGCGTAGTCCGCCGCGTTGAAGTTGGCGCGCGTGTACCACCAGATCAGCGGGTGCAAAAAGCCGAAGTGCACCGCGCCCAAGTGTAGATAGCGCAACACGTTCGCCACGTCCAGATGAAACGAGGCCAACGTGGGAATATCGAGCCGCTTTGCCATCATCATCCCGCCCGTGCCCAAGAGCATGGGGTGCACAAAGTGCGCAATATCCGGCTGAAAGGCCTTCAGCTCGCGGTAGGTGGTGATGGTGGGGGGGCCGAACTTCAGCTCGTGGTAGGTGGGGAAAGGGATGCTGGGCACGGTGATCACCTTGTGGCCGCGATAGTCGCTGATCTCCCCGATGCGCGGCGCCACGACGATAAACTCGACGTTGCGCTGGATCATATGGTCCATCAAGCGCACCAGCACGGTGACGATGCCGTCCACCTTGGGTAAAAACGTTTCTGTGAAGATCGCCACACGCATAGCCACTTTGCTAACCTCTGAGCTTGGGAACAATCTATGAAAGCCAACCCCGCGCCGCGCTTGGCGTTGCGCCCGTGTGGGCCAAATAGCAAAACGCCCCACAAACCGACATAGCGGGCAAATTTGTTATACTGAAGACGAATGCAGTCCGTCGCCCAACAAAGGGGCGACAACCACCGAAAACGGAAAACTCCATGAGCGAACTCCGAGCGATCCAAGCGCTGCTTTTTGATACCGGCGGCGTACTGTATCACCGTCCGCGCCAGAACCGCCATTTGCAAGCATTCTTAGAGGCGCACGGGTTACGTTTGCGGCATCCTGCCGTGCTGGAAAAGGCTTTGCGCGCCGCGCGCTTTGACGCCCAAACCGGAAGGATCAGCCGCGAGACATTTTACGATGGTATCTTGCGCATCAACGGCTTGCAAGAGGAACAGCTTTTCCCTGCCGGGCGTGCGGCGATCTATCGGGACGCGATAGACATTGAGCTTTTCCCGGGCGTGGCGGAGGTTTTGGTGGCGCTGCACGAGGCGGGCGTTTTGCTGGGCGCGATTTCGGATACCCCACACCGCGCTGAGGAGAAGATCGCCTGGCTGGAAGCACACGGCGTGCCGTCGGAGCTGTGGACGGTTTTCTTGGTCTCGGCAGACGTGGGCGTGACCAAAGCCGAGCCGCTGATCTTCGAATATGCGTTGGAGGCGTTGGCGTTAGCGCCGCACGCGGTGGCTTATGTGGGGCACGCCACCGCCGAGCTGCTCAGTGCGCGCGAAGCGGGTTTGGTGACGGTGGCCTTTTTGCCGGACGAGTATACGGTGGAGGCGGACTGGACGGTCGGCTCGTTTTACGAGCTGGCGGAGCTGGTGCTGGGTTGAGGGGCGACCTCGCCAGCGCGAGACGCACTGAACGCGCGTCTCGCGCTGACGTCGCCCGCCCCCGTGCGGCGCGCACGTCACCCGCCGCTCGCTGAAGCTCGCGGCGACTTCGCGCGCGCCGCCGTGAGCGCGGAGCAGCGTTTGCGCACGGTGAGCGCAGGGCGTGCACCGACGTTCGGGTGTGGACATTCGCCCCGCGCGGCGGTATGCTTTGGCGGCCAAGTACAAGCGAACATCTTCCACATCTGCCAGGAGCGTGACCCGTGATGCAAACGTTACGACGCGGGGCGTTGGCGCTGGTGCTGGTAGCGGCGCTGACACTGAGCGTGTTCCCCGCCACATCCACCCATGCCCAAGACCCCCTCGACCCGGTGCGGCGCAAAGTGCAGCAA
>JALSSH010000340.1 GCA_026984385.1 Ardenticatenia bacterium
GCTCGGTTAAGCGTTGCACGGTGATCGTGCCCGCCGCCGCGTCTAGCGCCTCGATCTTGGCGACCGCGCCGAGCATGTTCCAACCGAGCTTGCGCGCGGTCTGATAGATGTGTGCGTCCGAGGCGATGTCGGCGAACTCCTTGCCGAAGATGACCAAGTCCACATCCCCGAGCTTGTGCAGCGCGGCAGCGGCCACCTTGGCGTAGGCGAGGCTGTCGTGCCCTTCCAGCGCCTCATCCCACACGCGGATCGCCTGGTCGCAGCCGATAGCGAGGCCGTGCTTGAGCGCGTCGGCGTGTTGCTCTTGGCCCACCACCATCACGGTCGCCTTTGCGCCGTGCGCGCCCTTTAGCAGCACCGCTTCGGTGATCGCGTACTCGTCCCAGGGGTTCACGACCAATTGGTCGCCCCAGTCGAGCGTCCCGTCCGGCTTCACGGTGACCGTCGCCGCCGTGTCCGGCACACTTTTGGTCAAAACTACGACATGCAAGTTTCTACCTCCTTACAAAAACTAACCGTAAACCTCTATTTTCTACGCCTCACGTTGCCATGCTTCGGCGTCGTAAGGGACGGGTTCGCAGCGTAGCGGCTTGTTTTTGCGGAAGCCCAGCGCATAGTCCGCTTGGATCAACTGCTGGATTTCGCTCGACCCTTCGTAGATGGTCGCGCCTTTCGCGTTGCGCATGTAGCGCTCCACGTCGTACTCGTTGCTAAAGCCGTATGCGCCGTGCAACTGCACCGCTTCCATCGCCGCGCGCACGCTCATATCGGTGGCGAACCATTTGGCGACGGCGGTTTCGCGCGTGTTGCGGATGCCCTGGTTTTTCAGCCAGCCCGCGCGCAGATAGAGCAGCCGCGCCGCGTCGTACCATTGTTGCATATAGGCGATCTTTTGCTTGATGAGCTGATGTTGGGCAATAGGAATGCCGAAGGTGGTGCGCTCCTTGGCGTATTTGATGCTGTCCTCCAAGCTGGCGCGGATGCAACCCGTCGCGCCGGAGGCCACCGTGTAACGCCCGTTGTCCAAGCAGCTCATAGCGATATAGAAGCCTTCGCCCTCCTCGCCGATGCGGTTTTCGACGGGCACTTCCACGTTTTCCATGATGATCGAGCCGGTCGAGCCGGCGCGCACGCCGAGCTTGCCCTTTTCGTCGCGCGTGCTGACGCCCTTCATATCTTTGGTGACCACAAAGGCGCTGATGCCCTTATAGCGCGGCTGGGCGTGGGGGTCGGTCTTGGCGAAGATCAAGAAGTGGTCGGCCAGCGAAGCCAGGCTGATCCACATCTTTTCGCCGTTGAGGATGTAAACGTCCCCTTCGCGGCGGGCGGTCGTGCGCAAATTGACCGGATCGCTGCCCGCGTCGGCCTCGGTTAGCCCGAAGGCGGCGATTTTTTCACCTTTGGCCTGGGGCACCAAGAAGCGTTGTTTTTGTTCCTCGGTGGCCCATTGCAACAGCCCCAAGCTGTTTAGCCCCGCGTGCACAGACATAATCACGCGCAAGCTGGCGTCTATGCGTTCCAGCTCCTCACAGACCAGCCCGAGCGTAATATAGTCAAAGCCCTGGCCCCCATAGCGCACCGGTAAGTTGATGCCCAGCACGCCGTTTTCTACCAGCACAGGGATCGCGTCAGGGTAGGGCTGATGTTTTTTGTCCCACTCTTTGATCGCGGGATAAAATTTTTCCCGTGCCAGTTTGCGCACGGTTTCTTGCACCATCAAATGTTCTTCGGTTAGCGCAAAATCCATTGGGTGAACTTCCTTAGATAGACATGTCGGCGACCAAATCCTCTCTTTCCCCATACAGGGGGGAGGGTGCGTAGATTATACCCAGTCCCAAAAGTTTCTGAAACGTGCCCCGCTCGCTCAAGGCCGATGCGACAAGACGCGGAGATACGCGCTTTGCGCCATATTGCGCCATACAAGATGGACGATGGCTTCCACCGATCACATTTATGACATTTGTCACCCTCTAAAGCGCCGTTTGTCATGCGATTTACACATTTTGATCGCTTATAATAGTGAAAAATTAATCAAATGAAGTTGAAGGACTAAATCTCCTACAAGGGAGTTTTTGTGTTTTATAGAGGGTTTTGGGGATATTCTAAGATTTTTTGGGTTTTTGTAGAGATTTTCTACGATTCGCTCGGACAAGAGATTTTATTACAATAAAAATAGATTCTGTTTTGTTCCATGGAAGGAGGTGCTAGGGACGTATGACGCGCACGGCGTGGAGCGAGCGCACACGCCACTTGCAAAAAAAAACTGCGCTCAGGTTTTTTGTGTGATCAGGAGCGAACTTATGAAAACCCATAAATGGCTACTCGCATTGGTCGTCGTGGGAGCCGTTCTGATCACGGTGGCTATCTTTGCCTTGCCAGACACCCCACGCGCCACTGCGCAGGGCGACAACGGTTGTCTGAGTTGTCACGAAGGCATCGAAGACATCCGTGAGCCGGACTCGGCAATGATGGCCTCTATTGATGCAATGGGGGGGTGCGTCGTCTGTCATGGCGGTGACCCGAACGAAACAGAGGACGCAGACGCAGCACATGGCGGCGAGTTCTTCTACCCGGACCCGGGCAGCATTTGGATCGCGGACAAGACCTGCGGTCAGTGCCACCCGGACCACGTCTATTCGGTGAAGCTCTCGTTGATGAACACCGAAGCCGGTAAAATCCAGGGCAATATGTGGGCATGGGGGCTGCAAAGCGACCACCTCGTCCGCTATGCGAATTACACCCTGGACGACACGGACGGTGTGGCGCCGCGCGTGGGCACGGACGCTTACGTGGAGTATATGACGAACATGATCGAGGCCTACCCCGATCAATTCCCCAGCCACGTAGACGAGTTGCCTAACCCGACGGTGGAAGAAGTTATGGCGAATCCGGCTTTGGCCGGCTTCACCTACCAGCGCCAAGAGTGCCAGCGTTGCCACGTGGGCAACAAGGGCCGCAGCAAACGCGGTGACTGGCGCGGCATGGGCTGCTCGGCTTGCCATATCCCCTATAGCAACGACGGCTACTACGAGGGCAATGACCCCACCATCCCGAAGGATGAGCCGGGCCACTTGCTCGTTCACTCGATCCAAGGCACGCGCGAATCGCGCAACGGCATCCCGACCGAAACGTGCGTCTCTTGCCACAACCGCGGCAAGCGTATCGGCGTCAGCTATCAGGGCTTGATGGAATTCCCCTACACCTCACCGGTGGCGGCGGACGGTAGCGGCGCGCCCAAGTTGCACACCAAGAAGTACCTCTTTATCTCCGACGACCTGCATCACCAAGTCCAGAGCCGCCCGGAAAACCCCGAAGGCGGTATGCTCTGCCAGGATTGCCACACCAGCATCGAGATGCACGGTGACGGCACGATCTTCGGCACGACCCTGGCGCAGGTGGAGATCGAATGCACGGACTGCCACGGCACGACCGACGCTTATCCTTGGGAACTGCCCCTGGGTTACGGCGAAGAGTTCGGGCGTGAGCTGGCCGAAGAAGGGCGCGGCCTGGCGACCGCTTTGGAAGCCTATCAGAGCTTCGGCACGGTCTATGACCCCGAAGACGGCTATCTGCTCACCGCGCGCGGCAACGCCTTCGGCAACGTCGTTCGTCGCGGCGAAGACGTGATCGTGCACTCGGCCACCGGTCGGGATTACTACGTCCCGCTGGTCAAGAAGATCGCCGAGGAAGACTCTTGGCGTTCGCCGGACGGCAAGGTCGCGATGGAAGCCGTCGGCGCTCATGTGGAAAACATGGAATGCTACGCCTGCCATTCGGACTGGGCGCCGCAATGCTACGGTTGCCACGTGACCGTGAAGTACAGCGTGGACAAGGACGGCAACCCGTACATGAACACCGACTGGGTCGCCACCGGCAACACGCAGAGCGAAAACGGCCTGACGGCAGAAGCCGACCCGAACGTCGGCGCGATCAAAAGCCCGGGCAAGGCTTTCGAGACACGCTCCTATCTGCGTTGGGAAAACCCGATCCTCGGCATCAACGGCGAGGGCCGCGTCACGCCGCTTATCCCCGGCTGCCAGGTGATCTTCACGGTCATCGGGCCGAACGGCGAAACCCTGACGCATAACGAAATCGGTCGCACCGATCCGTTTGTGGAAGGTGGCGGCGAAGAAGGTCAGCGTGGTATGGATATGGCCCCGGCCCAACCGCACACCAGCGGGCGTCAAGCGCGCACGTGCGAAAGCTGCCACAGCGACCCGAAAGCCCTGGGCTACGGCATCGAGGGCGGGCGCTTTATGCAGGGCTACGACCAGCCGCGCATCGTTGACCTGGAGAATCCGGATGGCTCGGTGATGCCCGAGAACTACACCGTCCAGATCAACGCGATTCCCGACTTGCCGATGGACCTCAGCCAAATTGTGGACCCCGAAACCGGCGAGCAGTTGATGACGGTCGGTTCGCACTGGCCCGGCTCCGGCCCGCTGACCGAAGATCAGCGTACCCGTATGCAGCGCACCGGCGTTTGCATGGGCTGCCATCAGAACATGGCCGATCCGTCCTTCTGGACCGACCAGGTGGTAGCGAAATACGGGCGCGTGATGTCCGACGATGAGCACATCAACATGATGAACCAGCTCATCCACGATGCCGTGCAAAACGGCCAGTAACCGTTAGTTCCACCGACGACGCGCAAAGTTGGACCGCTCCCCGCGAGAAACCCTCGCGGGGAGTAACTTTTTGGGGATAAACAAAAGCCCCGCCGGGTGTTCGAGGGTTGGCGGGGGGAAGGTTGCGGCAAATGTCAGGAGCTGCGCTCAGCCGGACGACTGATCCGAGGCAACGTCTCGATTCCAGAACGCGAAAAGCTCCCCGACCGAGCGCCCTTCGTGATTGCAAAGAATCGCGTCCCCGAGCACAGGCGCGACCGAACGCACAACCAACTTGCTCAATGCCTCGGCGGCATGGGGCGCGTAGACGGTGTCGGTGGTCACGATAGCTTCCACACACTCCAGCGCATTAAGCCGCTCCACCGCGTTGCCGGTAAAAAGCCCATGGGTGCCCGCCAGGAGGAAACGCTCCACGCCCAACTCCTGCAACGCTTCTACGATCTCAACCATTGTACCGGCGGTGGCGATCTCGTCGTCGATCACGATGGCGCGCTTGGGCGCCTCGTCCTCGCTGATGCCCAAGACGGCCTTAATTTCCACTTCCGTATCCGTCAAGCGCATCTTGGCCCCCACCGCCAACGGCAAATGCAGTGCCGAAGCCAGCTTGACCGCCTGCTTGGCATAGCCCATGTCCGGAGAGACCACAATCGTGTTGCTCAAATCCTGCTGGCGGAAATAGCGCACCATCACGCTCAGGCTGGTGATGTGGTCGAGCGGCACGTCAAAAAAGCCGTGCACTTGAGGCGAATGTAACGTAATGGCGATGGCGCGGTCTGCGCCTGCCGTTTCGATCAACTTGGCGACCAATTTGCCGGAAATCGAAATGCGCGGCGCGTCTTTTTTGTCCCCGCGCCCATAGGCGTAGTAGGGGATCACTGCTGTGACCCGTCGCGCGTCCCCGTGCCGCGCGATGTCCAGCATCATCAGCAACTGCATCAGATGGCGGTGGACGGGGGCGGTGAGGGACTGGATGATGTAAACGTCTTTGTTGCGCACGCTGTCGCCCAATTGGATCTGGAGCGTGCCATGGCTGAAACGCTGAATATGGGTGGGACGCAAGGGTACGCCGAGGTAATCACACACGCGCCGAGCGAGTGGCTCGTTGGACGTACCGGCGAAGATATACAGGTCGTCTTTGGTGGTCAAGCCATCCTCCTTAGCTGTCGTGACTTGCGCTCCGCCATGGCCCTACTTTACCCCTGGCAAAGGAATCCGCAACCCCCAAAGTAGGCATTGGCGTTGTTTTTTCCCTCATGCGCCCCTCCCTGCGAAAATCTCGCAGCGCGGCCATGTTACACTTCCACCAACACGTCGGCTAAATGCTTAAATTTGGCTGTGATCGGATGTTTGGGATAGCGCAAAACGAAAATATCTTCGCTGGCAAGCGTCATCATCTCTTCGGAATGAGGAATGACGGCAGCCACCGGGCAATCATAAGTTTGCTCCACATGCTCGCGCACTTCCTCTTCGTCGAAGACGGCGGGGACTTTGTTCACCACCAGCACCATATGCGGCACATCCAGCTTGCGCGCCACTTCCACCGTCACGCTTGTTCCCTGATAGTCCTGTTGGTCGGGGCGCAAAATAACCGCCAGCGCGTCTGAGACGGCAATCGAGAGCAACGTTTCCTCATTGAGGCCCGGGTGTGTATCGATCAGCAACACGTCCAGCCCCAGCAACTCGATCAAGTCGTGGAAACCGTCGTTAAGCAGCCCCACGTCGTACCCTTCGCGCACCACCCGCGCGATCTCTCCGGCTTTGATGCTGGAAGGGATCAAATAGAGTTTGCCTGTCAGGTCTACCCCTAGGCTGTGAGAAAGATCATAGGCGGTTTCGGTGATCTCGCACTTGCCCCACAAATAGTCGTTGAGCGAATGTTCCATCGTCGCCGCGTCAAAGCCGAAAAGAACGTGGATGCCGGGCGATTGAATATCGGTATCCACCACGCCGACTTTATGCCCCTGCGCAGCCAACGCCGTTGCCACGTTAGCGGTGGTGTTGGATTTGCCTGTCCCACCTCGGAACGAATGGACCGAAATAATCTTGTGCATACAGCCTCCAGTGGTTACGTGTTATTCTGCGAAAGTGGGGGTGTTGCAGGCCTCCGGACACTTCGACGCACGACAAACACCCAGCCGCTTTTTTCTATGCCAGCCAAAGCCCTTTACCGCGCCATTTTCTTCTGGGCGTTGGGTTGTTTTTTTGTGCCTTGAAAAGCAAACAACCCCAAACGATATTTTTGGGTATAGTAGAAGTATGTCTTGGTACGCTATTGATTTTAGCTCATGGGGAACAATTTATCCTTTTTTTACGACCTAATTGTCACAGGATAACGAAATATGGACTTGGGAGCTAGTGACGAATCCTTGGTCAAACGTGCACAGCAGGGCGATCAGCAAGCATTTTTGGCGCTCTACAATCGTTACCTGGACAAGGTCTACAACCGGGTAAAGAGTCGCATCCCGTACCAATATGCCGAAGATGTGACGCAGGATATTTTTATCTCAGTGCTGCGTTCGTTGCCGCGCTTTGAGCTGCGTTCCAAGTTCAGCACATGGTTGTATACCATTGTAAACCGCCATATCGCTGATTTCTACCGCCATCGCCGTCGGCACGAAGAACTGCACGCGGTGAGCTTGGACCAAGCCGCAAATTTGGTAGCTGCACCTAGTAACGCCCATGTTCGCAGTGACGAACGTGCTCTGATCCAACGTGCTTTGTTAAATCTGCCGGAACACTATCTTGAGGTTATCTTGATGCGTTTTGCGGATGGTTTGACGTTTGCAGAGATAGCAAAAGAACGAGAACAATCATTGGAAGCCGTGAAGTCACTATATCGGCGCGCTATTCAGGCAGTGCGCGATCAATTGGGTGAGGGATAGGATGCACGAGCACGCCAGACGTGACAACGACCTGGCTACTTTTACCAACCAGCTATTGGCGGGGAAAGAGCCTGAGGACATGACAGAACTGGAGGATTTGACGCCTGTGGTACGCCAGCTCCACGCCGTCATCGCGCCCGACGAAGAGCCTACGTCTGCGTTTCGGGCACAACTGAGCCAACGTTTGGAAATGGAATGGCGCTTGCAACATCAGCGGCCTGCTCGCTGGTGGGCGAGCCGCCGCGTGCGGCGGTTTTCTACGCTGGCTGCTGCCCTGCTGATGTTGGCCGCAGCGACCATATGGCTCTCTTGGCATCACGACGGCGAAGGTGGAGCGCTCAGCGGCACGGCGATTGGGCCGACGGCAAGCGCTTTGGTGGCGTTCGGCGCGGTGGTGTTGGGCGGCCTGGTGCTACTCGCGTTGTATCGCCGCAAGCGTTAAGGCGGGCCGCCGGTCGCCGACAAAGATAAAAACGCCGTAAACAGCCGACCATCTGCTGCACCGTGCCACGACAAAAGCAACAGACGAGAAACGCTAGAGACCCTGCCGTAACCGATTGGCTGGGAGGAAGAAAGGACACGGATTATGTATCGGCGTGAGATACTCTCGCTGGTGGTCGGTTTGGTGTTGGGCGTGTTTGTCGGGATGGTGATCGTCGGCACAAGTGATTCGTTGCGTGAATCGCTTTTCGGCACGGCGGGCGGCGGTGACAAGTCGCCCACAGTCTACTACTATCTGGTAAGCCCTGACCAAGCCGACGAGTGGCTGCAAGCGCGTTTTCCCGAAAGCAGCGAAACACTGCAAGCGCCCTTGAAATCGCTGGCTAAGTTGCCGGATGTGTGGGGTGAGGAAGACGAATTGAAGGCCATTGAGCAAAATATGGCCGTGATTTTGCCCACTATGTACGCGGCTTTGCAAGACCCGAACATTGAAGAGGTCAACATAGAAAATCTTAAAGTGACTGCCGAAAGCGCGCTTTCGGTTTGCGTGGGCATAGACGATGACCCGTATCTCGGCTCGGCAGTTTATCTCTATCTGACCGTCCCCAAAGAACAAGCCGAGCAGCTTGACATCCCCAAAGCGTGGGAACGGCTCAAGCAGCCGAAGGACAACGCGCTATACTGGAAACGGGTTGCTTGCTATCCGGAAGAGGACGTCAAAGACGCCAAATAACCCTATAACGGGAGCAAAACGTAAGGCGGGAGGGGGCGTCGTCCCATAGACGGCGGCCTCTGCTGCGTCTGTTGGAAGCAGGAGCTAGAAACTGTGCGCAAATTACGGCGATGGGCCTTTGTGGCGATGTTGATCGCGGTTTGGAGCGGGGCATGGTGGAATACCTCTTCTGCTGCGCTCTCGGCACAAATTTCCACCGGCGCGATCTGTGTTTCCACCTTTGCCGACCTCAACACCAACGGCCTCCTTGACCCTGGCGAACCCCCTTTGGCTGGCGTCAACGTCAATTTAGTGACCGGCGGAGTGATCATTGCCACGCACATCACCGAAAGCAACGAGCCGGAGTTTTGCTTCGAGAACTTGCTACGCGGCAACTATACGGTGACGTTTGCCGACGCGCCCCTCTATCGCATGACCACGCCGCATAGTGGCACATTTGCGCTGGACGAAGGACAGCGGCTAACGCTTGATCCCTTCGGGGCCTACCCTATCGCGGCGGAAAATGTGCGCGCGGAGCTTTTGGCGCGTCAAGCCGCTCATGCCCCCGTCCCTGCGCCGTTTTCCACCTCAGTACGCTTGTTGTTGGCGACCGTCGGCGCGGCGCTGATGATGTTGTTGATGATCGGGTTGGGCGTGATCATCCTAAGCGTGTGGCGTTGGAAACGTCCCTCGGCCCACTCTTCTCCCCATCCTTAATCGCTCTTGCCCCGATTTAGGGGACAGACCGCATTTCAAGCGCATTTTGCAGCGCGTGCGGCAAGCCCCACTGGCGACAAGGGGGCATCATTACACGCCAGAAGCCCGCTCACTCCGCAAACTGCGGGCGCAACGCATACAGCGCCAACCCCAACGTGGAGATCGCGCTGCCGACCACAAACGGCAACACGTGCGCTTGCCGCCACAAAAGCCCGCCCAAAAGCGGCGCGGGGATCACGCTTAGGCCGCGTATGAGGTAGTACAGGCCGATCACGCGCCCCCGATGTGAGCTTTCCGCCAAGTCCACAATGCGCGCCTTGCGCGCCGGCTCGCCGATCTCTCGCAAGCCTGCCACCACAAAGGCCAAAAAGATCAATTGGGAGGGTAGGATCACCAAGCTGAGCGGGAAGAAGGCGAAAAAGGCAAAGGTCGCCAGGATGAAAGGCTGGCGTCCGAAGCGGTCGGCGAAATGCGCGGCGGGCAGATAGCCTGCAATCGCCACGATCATCTGCAGCGAAGTCAGCGCGCCGAACTCCAACGTCGAGCCGCCGTGTACGTTGGTCACCCACAGCACCACGTAGACGATGGCGATATTTGTGCCGAAACGCACCAGGCAGTCGGCCAAGAGCAAGCGCCGTAGCGCGGTCGGCATCACGCTCCAGATAAAGGCCAGCTCGCGCTGTTCGCCGTGCGCGTCCTGGGCGTTGTTTTCCGGCGGCGTCTCGGTGTAAAAGCGCGACTGCACGTAGATCGCCACCAGCGCCAACGCCAGCGAGATGGCAAAACCCACGCGCATACCGGAAACCACGCCCAGCTTCGCCAGCATATAGCCGCCCAACGGCGGCGCGATCACGATGGGCACGCGCTTCCAGATCGACTGCACGCTGAAGCCCATCGCGCGCTTAGAGCGGCCCAACACATCGCCGATCAGCGCGAAGATCGCGGGTTGGGACATGCTGCTCCAGGCCATCACCAACAGCGTGCCGATGACCACGATCTCCCAGCGCGGCGCAATCAGATAGAGCACATACCCCGTCGCCGCGATCAAGTTAAAGAGCGTCAGCGCGCGTTTGCGCCCCAAACGGTCGGCCAGCCAACCGCCCGGGTATTGGTAGAGCGCGTCCACCACGCGCTTGAACGAGCCATACGCGCCGATAGCCACCGCGCTTGCGCCCAGCGCCTCCAAATATTTGGGCATGAAGCGCACCCACAGCTCCTCGCCCATGCCGATAATCAAAAGCGCGCCGAGCAACACCACGATGTTGTGTTCCAGCGCGAGAAAATCACGAACGGCAGCCCCTCGCTTATTTTGCACTGCGTCCTCCTACCCCCAGGAAAACGATTTTTGCAGCGCGTGCACACGTCAGGGATCGGCGTGCAGTACACGGTACACCGTATAGCCCGCGCGCGAAAAAACCGGTTGGATAACCCCGCGCGTTTCCCATTGTGCCACCGAAACACCCGAGCGCACGAGCCAATAATCATAGCACAGATTCGCGTCTGAAGGACCGCTTGCATCCACGTGTGGGTGCGTGAGGCTGAGGTAGTAGACCAAACGCCCGTCGGTGGTCATAATCGCGGCTTCGGGTGGGGCGTTTGCTCGCAACCAGAGCACCGCGTCATAGCCCGGGCTGACGTAAAGACGATAGCGCTCCACCTCACT
>JALSSH010000341.1 GCA_026984385.1 Ardenticatenia bacterium
GGTCTGCAAAGGCATCAGTCCCACACTGAGCGCCATCGCCAAGATGTAGCCGAAGACGGGGTCCAGCTCGTGGCGCAGCGAGGGGGTGTCGGGCGACTCGCCCTCGTCGCTAAGGCGCGGGATCGCCTGCGGCGGATGCCCCACGCGCAAACGGCGGCGTGGGTACATCGGATGCGGCGGGGGATTGTCTTCCGTTTCGTCAAGCGGAACATCGGGGGGGTCGGGAAAGCTCACGGCAACACCTCGTGGAACGCTTGCAACGCGCGTTCGATGTGTTCGGAACGAATCCAATAATGCGTCACGGCGCGGATGTGCTGGTCGTCCATTGCCAACACACGCACGCCGCGCTCGGTCAACGCGCCCGCAATCGCACGCGCGCCCATGCGCGCATTTCCGCCCAGCGTCACATAGACGATATTCGTGCGCACACGCTGCGGGTCAATCGCAAAATCGGGGATTTGCGCCAGGCCTTCGGCCAACCGACGCGCGTTACGATGATCTTCGGCCAGGCGTGTGGACATTTTCCCCAACGCGACCAAGCCCGCCGCCGCCAAAACGCCCACCTGACGCATCCCGCCGCCGACGATCTTACGCATTCGCCGTGCCCGCGCGATGAACTCCTGTGAGCCGACCAACACCGACCCTACCGGCGCACATAGCCCCTTTGAAAGGCAAAAGGTCACGCTATCCGCCGCCGCGACCAGGTCGGCCACGTCGCAATCCAGCGCGGTCGCCGCGTTGAAGATGCGCGCGCCGTCTACGTGTAGCGCCAGCCCGTGCGCGTGCGCCAACTCGCCTACCGCGTCCATATACGCCTTGGGAACGGGGGTGCCGGTCATTGAGCCTTGCGCATTTTCCAGCGCGATCAGGCGCGTGGGCGGATAGTGGATATTCTCAGCGCGGATAGCGGCACGGATCGCCTCCAGTGGGATCGTGCCGTCTTCCAAAACGGGCAGCGGGTGGGGGTGCACGCCGCCGAGCGCGGCCACGCCGCCCGCCTCGTACATAAAAGTGTGCGACGTGTTCCCCAAGATTATCTCGTCGCCGCGCCCGCAATGAGAGAGCACGGCGACCAGGTTACCCATTGTGCCGCTGGCGACAAAAAGCCCCGCCTCCTTACCCAGCCGTCGCGCGGCCTCTGCTTCCAGCCGGTTGACGGTTGGGTCTTCGCCGAAAACGTCGTCGCCGACCGCCGCCTCGGCCATAGCGCGGCGCATCTCCTCGGTCGGCTGGGTGACGGTGTCACTCCGCAAATCGATGGTTTCCACGGCCATCATGCTCCCCCAACAACACGCCCGACGCGGGAAACGTCGGGCGAATGTATACATACGGGCATAGCTTGCTCAAAAAACGTGCGTCACGATACTGACACCGACCACACATAAGCACACGACCAACAAACCCACCAACACAAGCACCAACTCAACCGCCGAGAGCACGGCAAAGAGCGACGGAATAAAAACAATGGCCTTGACGATGTTCGCCATCCAGCCGGGGACTTCCTCGGCGTCTGCAAACTCGGTGGGCGCGCCGACATATTCGGCTTCGTCGCTCTGGTCGGGCGTCTTATCGTGCGGAACGGGGTTTGGCGGGACGTCGCTCATGGCTCACCTCGTGCCGACAAGTTCCTCGGTCTAATAGCGCCGCACCAGTGCCTTATAGACGGCGGGTTGGCGCGCTTGCAAGGTTTGGAACTCCTCGCGGCACTTGCGCACCTCGTCCAAATCAACGCGCGCTACGCAATAGCCTTCGCGCGGCTCGCCGCTTTCGGGGTCTTTCTCCTCGGCAAGCGTGGCGTGGGTCTTGCCACGCGGCCCCACCACCATGCTTTCGCCGCCGAACTTCAGCGTCACGTCTTCGCCTACGCGGTTCGCGCCCGCCACGTAGATCGCGTTTTCCATCGCCCGCGCGCGCACAAAGGTTCGCCATTCTTCCATCTGGTCACTTTCCCAGTTGGCGAGCACGCAAACCACTTCTGCACCGTCTAATGTGAGCGCACGCGCCACTTCCGGAAAAGCCAAATCCCAACCCAGCATCAGCCCCACGCTGCCGATCTCGGTTTCCATCACGGGCAAGCGGAAACCTTCGCGGAAGGCCATGCGCTCCTCACCGCGCAGATGCACTTTGTTGTAGCTGCCCACCATCTCGCCGTCCGGCCCTACCAACACCGCCGAGTTGTAAAGCACGCTTTCGACCTTCTCTTTGCTCACCATGCCAAAAGCAATATAAACGCCGAACTCGGCGGCGCGCTGAGCCATCAAGTTCACCGTTGGGCCGGGGACACGCTGCGCCAGCTCGGTGAAACGCACGCCCAGTTCATAGCCGCTGGTCGCCAGCTCGGGGAAGACGATCAAATCCACCTTTTGC
>JALSSH010000342.1 GCA_026984385.1 Ardenticatenia bacterium
AAGAGCTTGCCTTGCTCGACCCACCCAAAGAAGAGTCGGACGCCACCGAAGCGGAAAGCTCCGCCTAGCGCACCCGTCGCTCCCAAATTTCGGTCGGCTTGACCGTGCGCACGTCTGCCGTGTCCAAAAATTCCATCACCAGGCGGTTGAAAGCGGCTTTTTCCTCCAACATGGGGAAGTGGCGCGTGTTTTCCAACAGCAGCACATGGCAATTCGCGCGCCCTTCGGTCAGCGTTTTGACCATGCGCTCGTCAGGCGAGCGCAGAAACATATCCTCTTTACCGCTTAATACCAACGTCGGCATAGTCAAACGCACCAGATCGCGCAGTGTGTCCACTGCGCCGAAACCTTCAATCAACCCGGCGACGGCCAACGGGTCGGCTTTTTCCACTTCCACTTGCAACTTATCCCGATCCGGGCCTGGGTCCACGTGCTTTTTCAGCAGCTCAACGCGGTTAGTTGTGCCCAAATGGTCTTTGAGCGGGTTTTGGAGCATGATGCTCATGGTGGTTGTGCCCGGCTCATAGTCCATTTTGGGCATGGTCGGCACTTCCGGCAAAGCAGGGGGCGGCGTGGGCGTGCCGGTGACCTCTTTGGCCTCAACATGGGTCGGCGGTGTAGCCGCTTCACGGGGAGACTTGGGCGCGTCGGCGGGTGCATTGGGGTCTTGTGCGGTCAAAGCATTGGCCTGACGTTCAAGCTCGGCGCGGATACGCGCGCGCATCTCGTCGGTGCGGAAAGGCAACGTTTCCGCTTCGGCCATCATCTCTTTTTCGTCCGGCTTGCGCGAGGGCGCAGCAAGCGCCGATTTGGCGTCGGGTTTGGGCGCGGGAGGATGAATCTGTCCCGCTTTCGAGGAGGCCGCCGCTTGCAACGCGGGCGGGGTCGGGTTTTGGGTTAGCGCGCGCGTTGCAGGGGCCAGATGAAAAAGCGGGGGAGCAATCGCCATCAGCTTAGGCACGCGCTCCGGGTGCAACACAGCATAGCGCGCGGCCACCGCTGCGCCCAGGTCATGGCCGATCAACGCAGCCTTTTTGATCCCGAGCCGCTCCATAAACTCGCCCAACAGCTTGACCTGGGCGTCAAACTTGTAAAAGTCTGTGTTGCGTCCGGAATCGCCAAAGCCCCACAGGTCTATCGCATAGATGCGATATTTGCCCGCCAACTGCCGCATAGCAGGGACCCAATAGCGCCAAGACCCCAGCCAGCCGTGCAACAAAATGACCGGCCTACCGCGCCCCAGAACTTCATAGTGGACAAGTTCGTTTTCGATTGTGATTGCGCTCATGCGGTATATTCCAGCTTTGCCTACGGGGCGCGACAACACACTTTGGGCGATGTCGCGCCCGTTTCTCTCGCAAATGTCGGTGCTCACTCGATCTTGAAGCGCGCCAAAATTTCCTTGACCCGCTCGATGAGCTGGTCCGGCGCGAAGGGCTTGAGGATGTAATCATACGCTCCGGCCTCTAGCCCGGCGTCCATTTCGGACTGTTGCCCTTTGGCGGAAAGAAAGACCACCGGAATATCCTTCACGCCGTCCATATCCTTGAGCGCGTGGCAAGCCTCGTAGCCCGTCATGCGCGGCATTCGCACGTCCATGATAATCAAATCGGGCTGGACTTTAGGGGCCAGCTCCACCGCTTCCGCTCCATTGCTCGCTTTGAACACTTCGTGTCCGGCATACCGCAAAGTGAATTCGATCAAATCGCGGATGTCGCGTTCGTCTTCAGCGATCAAAATCTTTGCCATGCCCTCTTTCCTACTCGTGCGCAGCCGGTTCGGTTGCCGATTTGGTCACCACGTCGTCGCTATCCCCATTTTGTGCGGTGTCTACGCTGCTTTTGGGCGGGTGGGCGGGCAAGCTCACGTAGAACGTGGTGCCCTTGTCCACTTCACTTTCAAACCACACTTGGCCCCCATGCAAGTTTACCAGTTCCTTGACAATCGCCAAGCCCAAGCCCGTGCCCGGCGTATCTACGACCATCTCTTGCCATTCGTCGCCTCGGAAGAAACGCTCAAAAATGCGCTCTTGGATATCCGGCGGAATGCCGATGCCGGTATCCGACACGCGCAGGATCACATGGCCGTTTTCTTCGTCATAGGCAGCGCCGAGCGTAATCGTGCCCCCGGGAGGCGTATAATTGAAGGCGTTGTCCGCCAAATTGGTCAGGATTTGGGTCACCTTGTCGTAGTCGCCCCAAAGCGTCAAGGTGTCTTCCGGCAACGCTATCTCGATGTTCATCTCGCGGTCTTCGTCTTCTGAGCGCCCGCGCACGTGCGCCACCGCCGCGTTGACCACGTCAGCCACCAGCACGTTTTCGGTCTTCAGCTCCACGCGCCCCTGGTCTATGCGGGAAATATC
>JALSSH010000343.1 GCA_026984385.1 Ardenticatenia bacterium
CGCGCAAGTGTTCGGAATGGGCGTCGGCGGAGCGGCTCGCTGCCCGCCGTGCGTCGCCCAAAACACGCCCAGCGCGCCAAGCGCTAACAACGCAATCAGCGCACCGAGCACCAGCGGCCCGCGTTTGCCCCAGCTCAGCGCGGGCAAGGTGGAAGAAATCCGCTCGGCCAGACGGCGACGAGTAGCGGCAAAGCGCGTTGCTTCATGGGCGCGTTTCGGTGTGCCTTGCGGAGGGAGTGTAGCAACTTGACGCTTGGATTCCAACTCTGCGATGGTACGGGCGGCCACTTCCTGCAAATGCTTGGGCGTGCTGGTCACCGCACCGCCGACCGCGCGCGCCAGATCGTCGGCCAGGTCCATCGCCGTTTGATAGCGGTCGTTGGGGTCTTTCGCCATCGCTCGCTGGATGACCTTATCCACAGTTTCCGGCAACTCAGAATTGTGTTGGTGAGCGGAAGGAATGGGATCGTTGATGTGCTTGAGGATGATAGCGATAGGCGTTTCGGCTTGATAGGGCAACTTGCCGGTGAGCATCTCAAAGAGCATCACGCCCAGCGCATAAATATCCACGCGCCCGTCTACGTTCAGCCCCATGCCCTGCTCCGGCGCCATATACCCGGGCGTGCCAACCGCCATACCGCTCGCGGTGAGTCCCTGCGTGCCTTCCACCATGCGCGCGATGCCGAAGTCGGTCAGGAAGGCGTTGCCTTCGGAGTCCACCATGATATTTGAGGGCTTGATGTCGCGGTGGATGACGCCTTGTTTGTGCGCGTAGTCCAGTGCCGAGGCAATCTGGCGGATCAGGAAAACAACTTCGTTTAGGCGCAACGGCTCGCGCTTCAAAATATCCTTGAGCGTGCCCGTCGGCATATAGCGCATGACGATATAGGGCGGGTCGTGTTCGCCGTTGTAATCGTAGACGGGCAAGATGTGGGGGTGTTCCAATTTGGCGATCAGGCGTGCTTCTCGTTGGAAACGGTCTAGCGAGGTGCGCTCAGAGGAAATAGCTTTGTGAATAATCTTGATCGCCACCATACGATCCATATTGGGTTGGCGAGCACGGTAAACCGTCGCCATGCCGCCCCGACCGATCTCGTCCAAAATTTCGTAGGGACCGAGCTTCGAGCCGATCATCGTGTCGCACCGCCTACTCGTTGGGGTTAACCGTGCGTGGAGCTTACATCTTGAGTTGTTGGAATTGTAGCACATCTTAGGGGGCGCGTGCAGTCACGCAACGCGAGACTCTCCCCTGAAAAGCTGTGCGCCACGACGTCCGCTCCCTATGGCGTGCAGCTCGACGTTGCATTTTGCGCGCGGGCGGGCGATATTTGTACACACAAGGCCCGGCAAACAACGCGGAGGGTAGGAGCATGTCCCAAATCACCGTGCGACAAGCAACGTTGGCCGACGCAGCGAGCATCACTGCGTTGCACAACGCCAATATCCCCCAATGGACACGCGCGTTAGAGGACGGCACAACAGAGGAAGCCGCTTATGAGGAGCTGACGCTTTACGAGCGCTGGCGCGTGGGCGGCCCTTGGGCCAGTGTGGAGATGTGCGCGGTACACCTGGCGAACTTGTTACGCGCAGGGGATGGCATCCCCCTGGTCGCGGAAGTAGAAGGGCAAGTCGGCGCGGAGGCGGAAATTTTCATCTGGCGAGAGGCTGAACCCTTCGGCCACCATGTCAACATCAGCAAACTGACCGTGCATCCGGACTTTGCCGAGCTGGGGTTGGCAAGTGCGCTGCTCGCTTACATCGTGAATATCGGCCAAGCGATCCACTGCAAGCGGATCACGGTGGCGGACGGAGAAGCGGACGCCGCGCTTTATGAACATCATCATTTTTCCCGCGCGCATCAGGGGCAAGAGCTACGATTTACGGCGCAAGCGGGGCGCGTTTTTTACCAGGCCAGCCCACTTACCCACTTCGACCCTGCGCAGATCGACGGCTGGCATATGCCGCTCGGACGCTACCAGTCCGCACGCAAAGAATGGGAGCGGATGCCACCGAATTTTTGGAACAGCGTGCCGCAGATCGTCGAGGTAGAGTCGGCGCGGCTACATATCACGGTCACCGGACACGAAGCCTTTGCGTTGATGCAGCAAAACCGCGATGTGCCGGAGCGTGTGCATCTCTATCTTTGGACCAAACGCCCGCTTAACAGCCTTTTGTTGATGGCTGTGCGAGACTGGGCCGCGCAACACGACTACCGCGAGATCGTGACGTTTGTTTGGGACTATGTGCTACCGCAACTGGAGCTTGAAACCGAGCAATTGCCGCACACACAATACCTTTACAGCCGCGCGCTCTAAACTCAGCGGCCCATGATGCCCGAGTGGGAACGAGAATA
>JALSSH010000344.1 GCA_026984385.1 Ardenticatenia bacterium
TGCAGATGCCCATGCGCGGCATCGTGGAAAACGCGGGCCTGGATGGCGGCGTGATCCAGCAACAAGTGCTTGTCAAGCAGGCTGAGGAAAACAACCCGCACATCGGCTACGACGTGATGCGCGGCGAGTTTGTGGATATGATCAAGGCCGGCATCATTGACCCGGCCAAGGTGACCAAGGGCGCTTTGGAAAACGCGGCCAGCATCGCCGCGATGATCCTGACCACCGAGGCGCTGATCACCGACGTGCCGGAAGAGAAGCCGGCGACGCCGCCCATGCCGGAATACTAAAAGCGGCGTTTTGCCCAACTCTCACCTATCGGAGCGGCTCTGTGTGGCAGGGCCGCTCGCTTTTTTCCCCGTAGCGGCCTCGCGTAAATCTTTTCTAAGAAAACGCTCAAATAAATTGACTGCGCTTGACTGAAGTCCTAGAATGAAAAAAGGAATTCGTGAGCTTGTTTTGCACATTCTTTATGCAGGCTTAAGGCTATTCTCAGATAGGTGTTGTAAATTCTACGGTGAGGCAGGCAATTGGAAATGGAATATCCGGACTACTACGCGATTTTAGGCGTGGACCGCAGCGCTTCGGCCAGCGAGATCAAAAAAGCGTATCGCAAGCTGGCGCGCAAATATCACCCCGACGTGAACCCCGGGGACAAAGAGGCTGAAGAGAAGTTCAAGGCGATCAACGAAGCGTATGAGGTGCTTTCCGACAAAGAAAAGCGCCGCAAGTATGACATGCTCGGCCAACAGTATCAGCAGTGGCAACAGCGAGGGGGCCAGCCCGGGGGTTTTGACTGGAGCGAGTGGGCGACCGGCGGTGCACCAGGTGGTGGGGGCGTATACTACGAGTTCGGCGGCGGAGACGCTGGCGATGCGTTCTCGGATTTCTTCCGCATGGTCTTTGGCGGCGTCGGCATGAATGGCTTTTCCGGCATGGGCACGAGGCGCTCGTCTGGCCGCGCTCGTCGTCGCCCTATGCGCGGGCAAGACTTGGAAACCGAGGCGCATATTTCGCTGGAAGAAGCGTATCACGGCACAACGCGCACAATCCAAGTGGGTCAAAAGCGGCTCACGGTCAAAATCCCACGCGGGGCACGCACGGGTACGCGCGTGCGTTTGCGGGGCAAGGGCCAGCAGGGGTTCGCGGGCGGCACGCCTGGCGATCTGGACGTGATCGTGACGGTGGACGAGCACCCGATTTTCCGCCGCGAAGGGGACGATTTGCATATTGACCTCAAAGTGCCGCTTTACGCAGCGGTGTTGGGCGGAGAGATGCGCGTGCCGACTTTGGACAAGCCCGTGAAGCTGCGCATCACCCCGGGCACGCAATCCGGACGCATTATTCGGCTGCGCGGTAAGGGGATGCCCAAGCTGCGTCAGAAAAACGCTTACGGCGATTTGTACGCCCATGTGCTGGTGCAAGTGCCGACCAACCTTAGCGAAAAGGAGCGCAAGCTCTTTGAGGAATTGCGTAAGTTGCGTCCGGAGATGGGTTAATCACACGACACAGAGGATGAAAACGCCATGAGTTGGGACGAACGAAACCATTGGAACACACCCCACGAGCTTTCGGGTGAGGAAGAACCGACGGAGTACGGCTACGAATTTGACTTGGGGTGGAACACCTACCCCGAGCCGGAAGAGCCGCTACACGGCGAACGGGGGCGGATGACGTCGCTGCTGATCGGCGCGGCGGCGGGGGTGTTGACGTTGCTTGTGATCACGGCGCTGGTCTTTACGACGGTGGCGTATCTTTTCACGCCATCACGTCCGGCCACCACCCAGCCGGTCATATTTCGGCGGCAAGTAGCGCCGCCTTCGGAGGAAGACTTGCGTCAGGCCAACTACCGCCCCAGTGGGTGGACAGCGCCCTTACCGCAACTTGCCGCTACGCCGACGCCCTTCCCGCCGGAATTGGTCGCTCAGGCTGACGTCGAATCGCAATTGCTGGAAAACATCTATCAGCGGGTTGACCCCTCGGTGGTGAATATCGAGATCGTTTCGCGGATGCACAGCGCCTCGGACATCATCGATAGCAGCGGGTCGGGGTTTGTGCTGGATGCCGAAGGGCATATTGTGACCAACGCGCACGTGGTGCGTGACGCCGAGGAAATTTTGGTGACATTCTACGACGGGGCGGTGGCTAATGCCGAGCTTGTCGGCTACGACGACTACAGCGATCTGGCTGTGATCCGTGTACCGAGGGACAAGGCGACGTTGCTGCCGGTGACGCTGGGTGATAGCAACGAGCTACACGTCGGGCAGCGGGTGATCGCCATCGGCAACCCCTTTGGGCTGCAAGGGAGCATGACCGAGGGGATCATCAGCGCGCTGGGGCGTTCGTTGCCTTCGGCGCAGATGTTAGACGCGCGCTATCAGCGCTACAGCAATCCCTCGATTATCCAGGTGGACGCCTCGGTCAACCCGGGTAACTCCGGCGGGCCGCTGTTGGATACTTACGGGCGCGTGATCGGCATCAACACGGCGATCCGTTCCGATACGGGCGTTTTTCAGGGGATCGCGTTTGCCGTACCGGTCAACACAATGAAGCGGATTGTGCCGCAATTGATCGAAAAGGGGCAGGCGGAATATCCCTGGTTGGGCATCTCCAGCCTTTCGACAGAAGGCGGGCATAGTGTGGCAGCGCTGGCCGACGAACTCGGCTTGCCGGTACATTACGGCGTGATGGTGACCGGCGTGGCGGAAGATTCGCCGGCGTCGCACGCGGGTTTGCGCGCGGGCACGGACTTTGTGCAAATACGCGGAATGCAGATCGCGCGTGATGCGGATATCATTGTCGCGATCAACGGGGAAACAGTGCGCGACATTGACGATCTGGTGGCGTATTTAGTGGAAAACACCTCGCCCGGTGATACCGTTGTGCTCACCATTGTACGCGACGGGAAAACGTTGGACGTAGACGTGACGTTAGGGGTACGTCCGTAAGCGGACGGGGAGAACAGCAGGCGATGAGCACGTGTCGAGACGAGCCGTGCTATACAATCGGCGTGGTCGCGCGCATGGTGGGGTTGCACCCGCAAACACTGCGTAACTATGAGCAGCTCGGGTTGGTGATCCCACAGCGCACCACCGGCAATATCCGGTTATATTCTGAACGCGAAGTCGAGCGGCTGCGCAAGATCAACCGTTTAACGCAAGAGTTGGGGATCAACCTGGCAGGTGTGGAAGTCATCTTGCGTATGAGCGACCGTATCGAAGCGTTGCAACAACAAGTGGCTGAGCTGGAAGAACAATTGGCGGCTCTGCGCGCACGTAGCCGTTAGCACCCGAAGGAAGAGACCATGCCTCCAACGCATATTTTGCCGCGCCTACGCATCAACACCGCGTTGGCGCGGACGATTTTGGTGCGCTTTTTGCGCGACGCGATTACCAAGGTGGGCTTTGAACGTGCGGTGGTCGGACTGAGCGGCGGGATTGATTCGGCCCTGGTGGCGTATTTAACCGCCGAAGCTATCGGCGCAGAGCGTGTGTTGGCGTTGCGGATGCCGTACAAAACTTCTTCGGCGGCCAGCTTAGAAGACGCCCAAAAGGTGATCGAGACGCTGGGGCTGCGCAGCGACACGGTGGACATCACGCCGATGGTTGACCCGTTGCTGGCGCGTTTTCCGCAAATGTCCGCGCTGCGGCGCGGGAACGTGATGGCACGGATGCGGATGGTGGTGCTCTACGATCAATCGGCGGCTTTCGGCGGCCTGGTGATCGGGACAAGCAACAAGACCGAGTCGCTCCTCGGCTATAGCACGATCTACGGGGACAACGCGGCGGCAGTGCAACCGATTATGGATTTGTATAAGGCGCAGGTGCGGCAGTTGGCGGCGGAAATGGGCGTGCCACGCAGCATTTTGGAAAAGCCCCCCTCGGCGGACCTGTGGGAAGGGCAAACCGACGAGGACGAGCTGGGCTTTACCTATGAGATGGCTGACCAAGTGCTCTATTTGCTGGTGGACGAACGTTACACGGTGGACGAAGTGGTGGCCGAAGGCTTTGAGCGCGAGTTCGTGGAGCGGCTGTGGCGGCAGGTGCGGCGCAACCACTACAAGCGCACGATGCCGAACGTCGCCAAGCTGAGCCGTCGGAGTATCGGGCACGATTTTTTGTATTTGCGGGACTGGGGCGGTTGAGCTTGGCGGCAAGGGCGCGGGCGGGGCGATCTCGCGCCGCGCCGCTTTTGCGTTTATGCGCGCTGCTCGCGGGTGGGCGCGGGCGGATAGAAGCCGCCCCGCGTGCTTTTGCGTCCGGTGAGGCCGGCTTGGGTCATGCGCACCAGGCGCGGGTGGGGCGGGTGAGCGGTCTGGTGGAAGGTGGCCTCAAAAAGCGCTTGTGCCACGGCCAACACGCGCTCAATGCCCAGCGCGTCCATTTGGCGGAAGGGGCCGAGTTCGAAGCCGGTCGCTTCCAGCAAGCGGTCGATGGTCGGCGCGTCCAGCGTGTCGCCGTTTTCCAGGAGCAACAAGGCTTCGCCGAAGTAGGTTTGGGCGAGGCGGTTGGTGATCCACCCTGGGCTGTCTTCCAGCACAATCGGGCGTTTGTGGGCGCGCTGTACCCACTCGGTCGCCACGTCGAGCACGTCCTGGCGGGTGATGGGGGTGCGCACCAGCTCGATAATCTCGCTGCGCTGGGCGGGGCGCCAAACGTGCAGCCCGATCACGCGCTCCGGGTAGCGGGTGGTGGCGGCGATTTGGGTCACAGAAAGCGCGGCGGCGGTGGTCGCCAGCACAGCATCCGGACGCACGAGATCGTCGAGCGCGCGGAAAAGCGTTTGTTTGGCGTCCATGCGGTCCGGCAGCGCTTCGAGCACCAAGTCGGCCTCGGCGCAGCGAGCCAGATCGGTGCTGAGCGTAAAGACGCGCCGCGCACGTCGCGCGGCCAGCGCGGTCAAGCGGCCTTGTTGCGCCATTCGCCCCAGCCCCTGGCTGATTTGACCCAGGGCGCGCCGCAGGGTGTGTTCGGCGGTGTCCACCAACAGCACGGCGTCCCCGCCGATAGCGAAAACTTGTGCCAACGCTGTGCCGTGTTCCCCAAGCCCTACAATAGCGATTTGCACGGTTTTTTGCTCCGTTCAAACCAGCGCAACGGGTGGCGTGCGCAACGCTGCCCACCAGCGCACCCCGTCGGTGCGCAGCTCAAAGACGCGCCCCTCGGCCACGCGCACGAGCAAGTGTTGCCCGTCGTCGGCGACCCAGCGCCGCCCCACATCTTGCACGCACAAGGTTTCCCCGCCCCAGCGTAAACTCTGCGGACGAGGGACGCCGTCCGGCGAGAAGGTCGCCTGCACCTCCACTTCGCGGAAGCTCATAGCTGCCCTTCCAGATAGTCCAGCACCAGGCGGAAAGCGGCGTCCGCGCTGAGGCGACGGTTTTCGGTGCGGTCGCCCGTCCAGACAAAGCGGCGCACCCACGTGCCTTCGGGGGCGCTCAGCCCGATATAGGTCAGCCCGACCGGTTTTTCCGCCGTGCCGCCGCCAGGCCCTGCGATGCCCGTCACGCTGAGCGCCACATCTGCGCCAAGCAAGCGGCGCACGCCTTCGGCCATTTGCCGCGCCACCGGCTCACTGACCGCGCCCTCGCGGACCAGCACGCCGCTTTCCACGCCGAGCACGCGCTCTTTGACGCTGTTGGCGTAGCTGACCACGCCGCCCAGCACATACGTCGAGCTGCCCGGGATGTCGGTCAGTCGCTTGAGGATCAGGCCGCCCGTGCAGGATTCGGCGGCGGCGATGGTCAGGTGAGCTTCGCGTAGCCGCACGCCAACGGTTAGCTCCAGAGATGGGGGCGCGCTCATGTTTCCTCCTCGTCGGGCAAGGTGAACTCCCACGCACAATAGCCATGCTGAACGGGGTCCGGCGGGCAGGCGATGCAGCGGGTGCGGATGCGCGGGTCTATGGTGGCGGCGAAGTTGGTGAACTCCACCGTGCCGACCGGTTTACAAGGGAAGGGCGGCAATCCTTTGCGCGCGCGGGTTTGTTGAACTCGGCACTCGGTCATGCGGAAGATCAGCGTGTGGGCGTCCGGACGCTCGATTTCCTGGCGGTTGATGCGCGCATAGAGCCGATAGCGGAAGGCACGCTCCAGCGCGTCCAGACCGCCGCCAGCAGGAATGCCGAACGCGCGCATGATACGGCGTGCTTCGGCGACGGCGAAGCGTTCCCAAGCGCGGCGGTCCATCTCGATGGCGGTCTCCAGCCCGTATGCTTCCTCTAGCGCCAGAAACCAACTGCCGTCGTGGGCGAGCCAGTTTTTGGCGTAAACGTCAAGCAGCGTTTGCAGCTCTTGGTGGGTCAGGTCATCGTGCGGGTCGGCCATGGACGTTTGCTCCTCTGGGTGTTTGGGCGGTCAAGGACGTTCGCCGGAGGGCGCGCCGCCTAGCCGCGCTCTGCGCGGCTGACGCGCGGCTCTGCCGCGCGTAGTGCGCTTTTCAGCGCACGGCGGCGCGCCCCGAAGCGTCCCCGACGCGCCACGTTTCCTATCCGCTCAGGCGCTCAACGCCGCTGCCTTCGGCGGCGCGGCACACGTAGACTTGTGGGGTCAGGCCGGTGCGCTGCTTGTACATTGGCGCGACCGCTTCCACGAACGCGGAGACGGCATCCGTCGCCACCAACGCGACCGCGCATCCGCCAAACCCCGCGCCGGTCATGCGCGCGCCGTAGCAGCCGGTTTGCGCATTGGCGATCTCCGCCATTGCGTCGAGTTCAGCGCAGCTCACCTCGTAATCGTCGCGCAAGCTGGCGTGGCTGGCGCGCAACAGCTCCCCAACGCGCACCAGGTCGTCGGATCGCAACGCTTCGACGGCTTCTAGCACGCGCTGATTTTCGCTCACCACATGGCGCGCACGCCGATAGAGCAGGTCGCCGAGCCGTGCGCGCGCCTCTTCGACCTCCGCGAGCGAGGCATCTCGTAGCGTCTCCACGCCGAGCGCACGAGCGGCGGCCTCGCACTGCTCGCGGCGCGCGGCGTACTCCGAGCTGACCAGGCCGCGCCGCTTGCCCGTATCCAGAATGACCAGGCTTACCTCGGCGGGCACGGGCACGGGTGTTGTTTCCAAGCTACGGCAGTCGATCAGCAGCGCGTGGTCGGCTCGGCCCATCGCCGAGGCCATCTGATCCATCACGCCGCAGGGTACGCCCACGAACTGATGCTCCACCTCCACGCCCGCGAGCGCCTTTTCCAGTTGCGGCATACTCGCTTCGGCCAGCGCCAAGCCCAGCTCCAGCGTGACCAGCTCCACTGCCGCCGAGGACGAAAGCCCCGCGCCGATGGGAATATCACCGCCGATCACCGCGTCGAAGGCGGGCACAAGGTAGCCGTGTTCCTGCAACCACCACAGCGCGCCACGCGGATACAAGCTCCAACGCGGCAGGTCTGGATCGTCCAGATTGTACAGCGAAAAGGTGCTCTGTGCGTCAAAGTCCACCGAGAGCATGTGGACGAGCGTATCACCCGGGCGCGGACGCGCCGCGATATACACGGCGCGGTCAATGGCGGCGGGCAGCACAAAGCCGTCGTTGTAGTCGGTGTGCTCGCCGATCAGGTTAACGCGCCCGGGAGCGCGTGCGAGCACTGCGGGGGACGTGCCGAAATGGTGGCGGAACTTTTGCAGCACGGCGTCGCGCACGTTCATCGGGTGGCCTCCCGCGTATAGTGTACGTCTGGGGCGGTGCGCAAGCGAGCGGCGGCTTGCTCGGCGGTGATGTCGCGTTGCGGCGTGCCGAGCATTTCGTAGCCGACCATGTGCTTTTTGACGCTGGCGCTGCGCAAAAGTGGCGGGTAAAAATGCGCGTGCAAGTGCCAATAGGGGTGTTCCGCGCCGTCGGTAGGTTGCTGATGAAAGCCCATGCTATAGGGAAACGAGGTGCGGAACAGGTTGTCGTAGCGCACGGTGAGATGGTGCAGCGCGTCGGCCAGGGCTGCGCGTTCGGCGTCGTTGAGTTGCGGCAGATTGCCCACTGCGCGGTGCGGGATGAGCATGGTCTCAAACGGCCAGATCGCCCAAAACGGCACGAGCACGGTCCAATGCGCGTTGGCGTAGACGATCCGCTCGGCGCGGCGTTGTTCTTCGGCCAGATAGTCGGCGAGCATGGTTGCGCCGTGTGCGTTGAAGTAGGCGCGCTGGGTGTGCAGCTCTTTTTCCACCTCGCGCGGCAAGCGCAAAGTCGCCCAAATTTGCCCGTGCGGGTGCGGATTAGAACAGCCCATCATCGCGCCTTTGTTTTCAAAGATTTGGACGTAGCCGATGAAGTCACGCGCGCCCAAGTCGAGCGTTTGGGCGGCCCATGTTTCGACCACCGACACGATGGCGTCCGTTTCCATGTGTGCCAGGGTCAGATCGTGGCGCGGGCTGAAGCAGATCACGCGGCAGATGCCGCGCTCTCCTTGTGCGCGGAAGAGCGGATGCTCGGCGATCTCGTCGGTGGGGGTGTCCGGCAGCAAGGCGGGGAAATCGTTGTCAAAAACGAACGTGCCGCGATATTGCGGGTTGCGCGCGCCGCTGGCGCGGACGTTGCCCGGGCAAAGGTAGCAGTTTGGGTCGTAAGGCGGGCGATTTTCGGGTGGGGCGTCGGCGGTTTCGCCTTGCCAGGGACGTTTGGCGCGATGCGGCGAAACCAAAATCCACTCGCCGGTGAGCGGATTGTAGCGCCGATGCGGATGGTCGTTTGGGTTGAACATGGCCCCCTCGTGTCAACGTGCAAAAAGCAAAACTCACGCCGCAAAGTGTAACTCGGCGTGCGATGAGCGCCCAGCACGGCGACCTCGCGCGCGCCGCTTCCCGTTCGGAACGCTTGCCTCTAGTCCCGCACCAGGATCAGCGGACGGAGCACGGTCGCGTCGCCCACCGTGATCGGCACGGTCGGCCAGTTGGTCACGGTGGTGAGCACTTCGGGCGCGCTTGCGGCCCGCACCAAAACCGTGTCCTCGGACTTTACCCCGCTGATGGAGGGATTCCACGCGCAGACCATGCCCGCTTCCAACGTGAAGCGTTCCCCGGGCAAAGCGAGCAGCTCGCGCGGTTCGTAGCCGGCGACGCCGCCCTGGTGATGCAAGCGCCACTCGTCCGCATAGCCCGCTTCGGCGTAAGCGGCGCGCAGGGCGTCGAAGAGCGCGCCCAACGTGTACCCCGTGCGCGAGGCAGCGATGATGGCGGCGTCAATGGCGGCGCAAGCCTGCTGTTTGCGCTGTAACTCGTCCGGCAGTGGGCCGAAGTGCACCAGACGGGTGAGCGAGACGGTCAGGCCGCCTCTTCGCGCGCAGAGCACCAACATCGCGTAGCGGCGCATGATGCGCTCGCTGGGCAGCGGATGCCGCACCCGATGGACGCGATCATCAACGGCCACCAGGGTCACGATCGGGCGCATTCCGCGCCGCGTGGTTTCCTCGGCCAGCGCGGCGGCGATGATGTGCTCGGTTTGGCCCGGGCGCACGCGCAAAATGGCCTGGCCCATCGCCTCCGCTGCGTCACGCGCCAGCGTGCGGAAACGCTCCACTTCGGCGGGCAACAGGCGCGCGCGCAAAATCGCCAGCTCGCGCGCCCAATGTTGTGCGCCAGCCAACGGGACGTCGGTTGCCAGCGTTGCGCCGAGTTCCACGCCTTGCGGTTCGTGCCAGGGCGTGACGCGCAGTGTGAAGCCGCGCCCCTCGACCGCGTCCTCGGCTTGCAAACGCGGCGCTTCGATGGTGTTGGTCCAAAGCGTGGCCGCCCGTTCGGTGATCACCACGCTGGCGACGCCGAGGCTATCCGCCGTGTTGACCGCCACATCCACACCGCCCGTGATCCACGCGACGCTGCTGGCCGAACGCAACCATAGCGCGCCGACGCGCTTTTCGCGCAGCAAGGCGCGCACGCGCTCTAGCTTGGTTTGCACTTCCTCATCCGTGCTCATAGCTCTTCGTCCTCGACATATTGCACAGCGGCATACTCCGGCGCCATGCGCAACAGTTCGTCTTCGCTGAGCACGCGCCCGTTCAGCGCGTCGTAGAGCGCGGGATTTTCTGCGCCGTCTACCGCGTAGCGCCAACGCCGCGTCCCGACCTCCCGCAACACCGAGCGGCACACGTCACAGCGCACTACGCGCCGCACACGGGGAATGCCCAACAGCCGATAGCGTCGCTCTTCCAAGTGCAAATGTCCCGCTTCGCAAATCGGGCACGCGCTGAGCACAAAGCCCTCGCGGTAGCGCGCCAAATGCGCCCAGTGCCGCACATACAGGCCCGCGTATCCCAGCGCCCCCAAGCCCAATAGCCCGCCCAGCCACCAACGCCAAGCCCGCTTGTCGGCAGGATGCACGTTCGGCACACCTGCGCCGGGTGGGGCGGTGGAAGGCGGCTCGGTGGGGAGCGCCGCGATAACTTGTGACGTGGCGCTGGGCGTGTGTGTGCTCGTGGCGGTTTGTGTGGCGCTCGCGGTGACGGTTGCAGTGGCGGAAGGCGTGTCGGTCTGGGTTGCGGTGGAGCTGAGCGTATGGGTTGGCGTGTGGCTTGAGGTGGCTGATGGTGGGGGCGCTGTGGACGTTTGCGAAGGGGCTGGAGAGGGCGTCAGTGTGGCGCTGGGTGACGCGGTGGCTGTTGCCGTTGCGCTCGGTGAAGGGGTAACGCTCGGCGTGACGCTGAAGGTGGCCGTCGCGGTGAACGACGGCGTGGCGCTGGGCGTGAGTGTCGCCGAGGCGGTCGCGCTGGATGTAACGCTGGGCGTGGCGCTGGGAGTTTCAGTGGGCGTGAGCGATGGCGTCGTGGTCCATGTCGGCGTGGGGGTGAGACTGGGCGTTCGCGTTGACGTGGCGCTGGGTGTCCATGTGGCCGAGGCGGTCGGTGTAAAGCTGGGGATCGGCGTGCGCGTGGCCGTCGGCAGGATGGGAATGGGCGTAAAAGAAGGCGTCAGATTCGGCACGTCCACCATCGGCAACGTCTCGATATCCGTTGCCCACGCCACCAGGTCATAGCGCACCCAGCCGTACCCATCG
>JALSSH010000345.1 GCA_026984385.1 Ardenticatenia bacterium
TCTCTCTATGCCGAAGATGGACGGCTGGGAGACGATCAAACATATTCGGGCGGACCCGAAAACTGCGCATATTCCGGTCATTGCGTTAACTGCCCACGCGATGAGCGGGGACAAAGAGCGCGTGGAGGCGGCGGGATTCAGCGGGTATATCGCCAAACCGTTTTGGTTTCCAACCTTTTGGGCGGAGATCGAGCGTTGTTTGTCCGGTTTGTTAGACATGCCGGAATAGCGGCACACTAGAGGGAAGCGAAGATGGATTTGAGTGACTGGGTCGTCTTGGTGGTCGAAGACGAGCACGACAGCGTGCAGGTGATCTCGGAGATTCTGACCCATTACGGCATCGAGGTTTACACGGCCCGCAACGGCTATGAGTGCCTGGAGATGCTGCAAGAGTTCGAACCGACATTCATCGTGATGGACTTGGCTATGCCGGAACTTGACGGCTGGCAAACGCTCATGGAAATTCGCGCCAATCCGGATACGGCTCATATTCCGGTTGTGGCTGTAACCGCTTATCATTCTGCAAACGTCGCCCAAGACGCACTGCACGCGGGGTTTAACGCCTATTTTCCGAAACCGTTGCATCCCACGCAGTTCGTCGAGGATATTGTAGACCTGATTGCCCCATGAGTGAGTCCGATAAACCCGCCAGCAAAACCGAGCGTAAGCGTCGCACGCTTTCCGAAGCGCTCACGGCACGACACAAAACCTCAGAGGCCCCTCACGCGCGGGCCTCTGAGAAGCCGGTTATCCTGGTGATTGAAGATAATACGGACGTGCAGATTATCTTGACGGCGCAATTGGACTATTACGGCTTCAAGGTGGTTTGCAAGTCCGACGGGCCGAGCGGATTGGAGTGGTTGGAAAAGAACAAGGCCGACCTGGTGATCCTCGACCTTATGCTCCCGGGCATGTCTGGCTTTGTCATCGCCCAGCATATCCGCGAAAAGTATTCCCCCTCTCAGTTGCCGATCCTGATGTTGAGCGCGTTGGGGGTGGAAGCAAGCGACCGCGTGCGCGGTTTGGAAGCGGGCGCTAATGACATCATGGCTAAGCCGTACAAGGCCGAAGAGTTGATCGCGCGCATCCGTATCTTGCTCAAGGTAACCCACACCACGCAAGAAGCCGAGTCGATCACCAGCACACTTTCGCGCTATATGTCCAGTGTGTTGCGGGCGCAAGCCAAGATTGACCCCAATATGTTGATGCGGCGGCAATATCGCCATGCGGTGGTGATGTTTGCGGATTTGCGTGGCTTTACGCATATGGCCTCGCACCAATCGCCGGAAAAAATGCTTTCGGTACTGGACGATTTTTTTGAGGCGATGATGCGCGTGGTGGACGAATACGGCGGCATTGTTTTTGACCTGATCGGCGATGAATTTTTGGCCGCCTTTAATGTGCCCTATGACGTGCCGGTGCCCAGCTATTTGGCGGTGCAGGCGGCTTTGCAGATGCAGCGGCTTTTTGATAAGTTGCGCGTTACCTGGTTGAAGGAAGGCGTCAAGGTGGGTTTGGGCATTGGCATCCACCAGGGCGAAGTGGTGTTGGGGCATGTGGGTTCTGAGAAGCTGATGCGCTATACGGTGATGGGCAATGTGGTCAATATTGCGCACCGCTTGGTGGATTTGGCCTCGGACGGCGAGATCATTGTTTCTAAAGATTTGCACGATGCTTTGAATGTTTCACCAGAACAATTGCCTTTCACGCCGATGCCGGAAGTGCGCATCAAGGGGCTGAGCGAGCCGATGCAGCTTTACAAGCTGGTGACCACTTCGGAGCGCCCAACGGGGAAATTGGGCGCGGAGTAGAGGCCGAGGCGTTTGGCCGAGTTGTGAGCTGGAGAGCCGCTCCCGTCTTTGGTGACGAAGACGTGGGGCGGTTTTTTGTGCGGGGTGGGGGCGTAAATGTCCGCCGCCCGCTGTGTCCTTCGCTGGCTGTGGGGCGTTCCTTGCAGGTATGAGGAGACGCCGCGCAAGCCTATTCCCATATCGGCCTTTTTCCTGTGGGGGCGGTTTGGTATTCCGCCCCCCCGCGCGTACAATAGACGGTGTCCGAACGATCAGCAGCCTGGCGGAGTGAAGCGAGCGTGAGCACCCAACCTTCAGGGCGACGAACGGGCAGCCTTTTTGATGGCCGCTACCGTTACGACCACATCTATCCACGCGGGCGTTCCGGCGAGACGTTGCGCGCCTATGACACGCAAGACGGCGACCGCCCTGTCGTGATCAAGCGCCCCGCGCCGCAAGACGCCCCGCCGATGCGCGCCGGCCAAGAGGTCAGTATCCGCACCGAGCGCCAAGCCTTGGAGCGGCTTTCCGGCCACCCCGTGCTCACCGAACTGCGC
>JALSSH010000346.1 GCA_026984385.1 Ardenticatenia bacterium
ATCCACTCCCCGCAGTCTCTCAAGGCAAATGCGACAAAGCGAACTGAGAAGGCGTTTTCATTTTTAGCGAGAGATGAGGACGTCGATGGTGGTAGTAATCGAGATATTCGTCGACCTCACGTTGAGCTAGAGACAGTTGGTCTTTGCGAAATTTGGGATAGCCCAGCGCTTCACGACGCAGCGACCCGTTAAAGGATTCAATAAAGGCCTGCTCATTCTTGCGGTAGGCACGCGCGATGCGGTGGCGGTCGGCCCAAAGGTGCATTCCCTCAGCGCACTCACCCTTGAACTCCGATCCCCCATCCGTCTGGATCAGCTCCACGTGCCCAAAGTACGCCATTAACTGCCGTAAAGCTTCGCGTCCATCCGCCGCCTGCAAGGAGGGCCGGATCACCACAGCGGCCTCCCGTGTATAGGTGTCAATGGCGGTGTAGGCGTACACGTCCCCCAGATGCACCGTGTCCACCTGCACAACCTGCCGTGGCTTGCTCGCCCGCTGCACCGTGCCCCCCTTGGGTTGACGATGGTGCTTCCGCAGCACGCGATGCTCTCTCAGAATGCGATACACTGTGCTTCGACTGATGCGTATCCCTTCCTGGGCCAGCAAGTACACGATCTTCTCCCCACAGCACTCTCGACACTCTCGCCTCACCCGCAAGACTTGTTGCACGATATGTCCGTGTGTCTTGCGTACTCGTCGCCCCTTTTTCGCCTGCTTATAGTGTTGAATGTACCCCCTTATCCCTCGCATCCGGATTCCCTGAAACCACCGGTAGATCGTAGAGCGATGCTTACCCACCTGCGCCGCGATTTCCTTCACGCTATGTCCCGCCTGGTGCAATTCCCACGCCACTTGAATTTGTGTTACAGTGTCCATGTGCGACTCCTGGTCTCGGTGTAATTTCTTGTTCACCACTTTACCACGGTGTCGCATTTCTATTGAGAATACTGCGCCGCTTTGTACACGCTACACGGTACACGCGGGGGGATTGTTGCCCGCTCTGGCGAGGGTTTTTGCCCTGCTGTGGTGGGCGTGTTATGCTTCCTCGGCGTGCAGCAAGCCGCAAACGGTCTTTGCACTATAACGCCACCGCATCAACTGCCCGAGGACGCACCACGTGAACAGCGAACCGATCTCAGCAGCTCTCCCGTCAAAAAAGACCGGAGCGCCAACGAGCGCGCCAACGCCGCATTGGTTGTTTCATTATCGGCGAGAAAATTTGCCCGGGGATATTCTGGCGGGCGCGGTGGTGGCAGTGATGCTCGTGCCGCAAGGCATCGCTTACGCCATGCTGGCGGGTTTGCCGCCCCAAGTGGGGCTGTATGTGAGCATCATCCCTCCCCTACTTTACGGTCTGCTGGGGTCCAGCCCTGTGCTAGCGGTCGGGCCAATGGCAATCGTCTCGCTGGTGGTTGGGCAACGGATCGGGGAACTGGTGGCCCATCTGGGCGTGCCCGCGCCGCCCTTAGCGCAAACGCTGGCCGCTATGGTCGGGGTGATCTTGATCGTGCTGGGCATCTTCCGATTGGGTTTTTTGGTGGACGCGATCAATCAGCCGGTGCTGGTCGGCTTTACGGACGCTTCGGTGTTGGTGATTGCCCTGGCGCAGCTCAAATACCTATTAGACGTGCCCGTGCCGCTGCAACACAGCGCCTATCAAACGCTGATCGCCACTTTGCGCGATGTGCCGCAAACCAATCCGGTGACGTTGGGTTTGGGGCTGAGCAGCATCGGCGTTTTGTTGTTCTTCAAATTCCGCTTGGGGGAGCTATTGCGAAAAGCCGGCGCGCCTGCACGGCTGGCGGCGTTGTTGCCACGTGCCGGAGCTTTGGCCGCCATCATTTTCAGCACGGTAACGGTATGGGCTTTGCATCTGGACACCCATGCGGACGTTTCAGTGGTCGGGGATGTGCCGCCCGGTTTGCCCCCGCTGACCGTGCCCTCACTTGAGCCTTCACGTTGGGCCGATCTTTTTCCAACGGCGTTGGTGCTTGCCTTCGTGAGCTATATGATCAGCATCTCGGTTGCCAAAACATTTGCCAATCGGGGACGGGGCCGCATAGACGCCAACCGCGAGTTGTGGGCGTTGGGGACGGCGAATTTGGGCGCGGCCTTCACTGGAGGCTATCCGGTGGCGGGCGGCTTTGGGCGTTCTAGCGTCAACATGGCTTCCGGAGCGAACACGGGCCTTGCATCAGTCATCACCGCCGGTTTGATGACGCTGACGGTAGTTTTTCTCACGCCCTTTTTCTACCACATGCCTAAAGCTGTGTTGGCGGCGGTAGTGTTGGTGGCCGTTTCCACGCTTTTTGATACCCAAACCCCACCCCATCTTTGGCAC
>JALSSH010000347.1 GCA_026984385.1 Ardenticatenia bacterium
CCGTCTGCTGTGCCTTTGGTCGTCGCGTCCAGCCCGAGCGCGCCGCGTGGCTCGTCCAATGGTGCGAAGGGGTCGGGCGGGGCGGGGTGGAAAACCGCGTCGCGATGCCAGTCCACATCGCCCAAGGCGCGCCAAGCCACCTCGCGCAAATCGCGCAAGTCCACGTCCGCGTCCAGCGCGACTGCGCAATGGTCGGGCGCCACTTCCCACAGCGCGGCAAACGCTTGGCGCACGGAGCGCTCGCGTTTGTCCACGCCGAGCAGCACCAGCCCGGGGCGCGGACTGTGCCAACGTTCCCCGAACCGCGCGCGGAGCGCCTCCGCGTTCGGCGCGCTGAAGGTGTGCGCGGGGCGATTGGGCTTGCGCGTGGCGTCCACGCCGATCTTGCCGCCGTAGGAGTCCCAGATCGCGGCGTGGTCGAGCTGGTCCACCGGGCCGGTGACGCGCGTCACGTCGCGCCGCCAGTCCACGTTGGCGAGCACCGCTTCGGCGACGGCGGCGGGGTCGTGCACGTTCACGTCCGCGTCCACCACGAGCACGGCCTTGGTCAGCATCATCAAGCCGGTGCTCCACACGCCGTAGATCACCTTTTGGGCGTGCCCCGGGTAGCGCGGCGTCATGCTGAGGATCAGCAGATTGTGGAAAACGCCCTCGGCGGGCATGGCGTAGTCTTGTACCTCCGGCTGGAAAAGTTGGAAGAGCGGCAAAAAGAGCCGCTCGGTGGCCTTGCCCATCCAATAATCTTCCATCGGCGGCTTGCCGACCACCGTCGTCGGGTAGATCGCGTTCCGCCGATGGGTGATCGCGGTGAGGTGAAAGGTGGGGAAGCGGTCTTGGGGCGTGTAATAGCCGGTGTGGTCACCGAACGGGCCTTCGAGCCGCTGGTCGGTCACGTCTACGTAGCCTTCGAGCACGATCTCGGCGTTGGCGGGCACGTCCAGCGGCTGGGTGAGCGCGCGCACAAACGGCACAGGCTCACCGCGCAGCCAGCCCGCCAGCATATATTCGTCCATGTTCGGCGGCAAGGGCGCGGAAGCCGCCCACATCTGCGCCGGATCGCCGCCCAAGACAATCGCGCACGGGATGCGGTCCAGCCCTTGCGCGCGCGCCTCGCGTTCGTGGTCGGCGCCGCCCTTGTGCCGCTGCCAGTGCATCCCGAGCGTGCGGGCGTCGTATTTTTGCAAGCGGTACATGCCCACGTTGCGCTGACCGCTGCGCGGGTCGCGCGTGATCACTTGCGGCAGCGTGATAAAGGGGCCGCCGTCGTGCGGCCAACAGGTCAGGATCGGCAGCGCGTCCAGGGACGGGTTTTCGGTGATGACCACCTCTTGGCACGGGGCGCGGCGGCGACGGCGTGGACGCAACCCCACGCTGCGCAACGCGCCGAAAAGCTCCCACCCGCGCCGCAACCCTTCGCGCAAACCGCGCGGCGGTTTGGGGTCCAGCAGGCGGGCGAGATTGGCGCGCAACTCGTCCAGCTCTTCCACGCCCAGCGCCCAGGCCATGCGCCGAGGCGAACCCAGCGCGTTGATCAGCACGGGCATTTGCGCGCCTTGCACGTTTTCAAAGAGCAGCGCTTTGTTGCGCGGCGGCGGCCCTTTGCTGACCCGATCCGCGATCTCGGTGATCTCCCATTGGGCGCTGACCGGCTCGGTGATGCGGACGAGTTCGCCTGCGGCTTCCAGGCGTGCGATGAAGGCGTGCAAGTCGGTGTAGGGCATGGATACGTGCTCCGTGTGTGGCAGATGCGGCGCATTTCGTGGGGGATTATACGGGCGCGCGGGGCGAATGCCAATTAGCCCTCACCCCCGGCCCCTCTCCCTGAGGGAGAAGGGGGAGGCGGTCAGGGAGCAGGGGGTGACGGTTCACGGGGAAGGGGGACACACTATCCGAAACCCCACATCGCGGAGGCGGGAGTTCGGAATGCGCCTAGCGCGGTACGCCGCGTGCGCGAGGTCCCGATTGCGTCTCCACGAGCCACCCCGCAACACCCGAACGGTGTCCCCCTCCGGCGTGATGTCCCCCGTCCTGTAAGTCGTCAAGCACCACTCCCAGACGTTGCCCGCCATATCCACCACGCCGAAGGGGCTGTCGCCGCGCCCTTCGTATCGGCGCACCGGCGTGGTTCGGTCCAGGCCTTTCTCTTCGGTGTTGCAACGCGAGCCGTCCCACTCGTTTCCCCAGGGGTAAACGCGCCCGTCGTCGCCTTGTGCGGCGCGCTGCCATTGTTGCTCGGTGGGCAAGGTGATCTCCTCGCCGCTGACCTCGCTCAGCCAGCGGCAAAAGGCCAGCGCCTCGTACCACGACACGCCCACCACCGGCTGATCGTCGCCGTTC
>JALSSH010000348.1 GCA_026984385.1 Ardenticatenia bacterium
GAGAACTTGCCCGCCGCCTTGAGCTGGCTGCCCAAGATCACGTTGAACTACTGGGGCATTCAAGGCTTTGTGGCGCTTTCGTATGAGCGGGCGAGCGTGGCTCAGATCGGGGAGCATGTGGCCGTGTTGCTCGGGATGGGCGCGGTGCTTTTCGCGGTGAGCTTGTGGCGCTTTGACCGCCGCCTGGACGTTTGAGGGGGAGACGATGCGAGCGATTTGGACGATTGCGCAGTATCATTTGCTGCTGATGTTCAAGGAGCGGGCGACCTTCTTCGTCGGGCTGCTGATGCCCGCGCTGATGATCGTGTTGCTGGGCGTGGCGATGGGCGGCGAGATGGGGCGCACGATTCACGTGGACGTGTTGGACGAGGACGGGAGCGCGCTTTCGGCGCAGTTTTTGGAGGCGCTGCGCGCGGAGATGAACGCCGGAGACGGCCTTTTCGTGCTTTGTACGTATCAGGGCGGCGCGGAGGATGGTTGCAAGCTGCCTGAGGACATCGCCGAGCGCTCCGCCGAATGGCAAGCGTTGGCCGAACAGCGCTTACGTGAGGCGGACGCTTTCGGCGCGCTGGTGATCCCTGTCGGTTTCGGCGAGGCGTTGCGCGCCGATGAGCCGATCACGTTGCGCTTGATCGCTAGCGCCGACCTGAACGCGCCCACGCTGATCCGCCAGAAGGTGGAGGCGGGCGCGCGGCGGTTCGGCGCGGCGGTGGGCGTGACCAACGCGGTGCTGGACGTGGCAAGCGACGCTTTCGGCGCGGAGGCCGTCGGCGAACGGGCGGCGGCCTTTGACGTGGTGCGCGCGCAAGTGGACGCGGCCTGGCAAGAGCGCCCGATCCGCGTGGAGGTGCGCTCCAATCAGGGCGAGGGCATCCCCAGCGGATTTAACCAGAGCGGCCCGGGCACCGCGATTATGTTTGTGCTGATGTTTTTGCTCAACACCTCGACCTTGTTGGTAGTTGAGCGCGAACAGGGCACGTTGCAGCGGCTTTACACCTTGCCGCACCGTCGCGGGGTGATTCTCGGCGGCAAGCTCTTGGGGCAATATCTGTACGGCGTGCTGCAATTCACCGTGCTGATCCTTTTTGGGGCGGCGGTCGGCGTGGAGTGGGGCGACAATGTGCTGGGCATCGCGCTGATCGTGCTGGTCTTCACGCTGACGGCGACCGCGCTCGGCATGGCCCTGGCGACGGTGGTGCGCACCTCGGCGCAGGCGGAAAATATCAGCTTGCTGTTGGGGCTGACGCTCGCGCCATTGGGCGGGGCGTGGTGGCCGTTGGAGATCGTGCCGCGCTTTATGCGGGTGCTCGGGCACATTTCGCCGATTGCCTGGGGCATGGACGCCTTCGGCGAGTTGATGTTTCACGGGGGCGGGGTGGTGGATATTGCGTCGCCGTTGGGCGTGTTGCTGGCGATGGCGGTGGTGTGCTTTGGCTTCGGAGTGTGGCGTTTCCGCTATGAGTGAGGAAGAGCGCGGGGGCTTTGCCCCCGCACCCCCAGCAGGGAGCACAGCCCCCTGCACCCCCATAAGGGGCGCGCCGCCTAGCCGCGCGGAGCGCGGCTCACGCGCGGCTTTGCCGCGCGTAGTGCGCCGAAGGCGCACGGGCGGCGCGCCCCACGGCGGCGAGCTGCGCTCGCCGCGACGCCGCACAGCGGCGTCATCCTGCGCACGCGCTCGGAGGCCGCGATGATCCGCGCACGGCGGGCGCTCGGCGCGTTGTGGCGCTGGGCACGACGGCTTGCGGGGGTGGTGGTGTTGGTGTGGCTGCTCGGCGATGGCCACGTCACTCCGCACTCGCTGATGGGCCGCGTGACCGCGCTTTCCCGCGCCCATCTGTTCGACTATGTGGGCTGGGAGGTGCGCGCGCTGGCCGATCAGGCTTGGGAGGAGATCGTCGGCACAGCGGCCTATTTGGACGGCGACGCGGCGCGCACGGTGACGCTCGATTATTTTGCGCGCTTGGAACGATTGCGCGCGTTGGAAGCGCAGATCGAGCGCGTCTACGCCGATCCGGATGTGCGCGATCCGAATGTGGCGACCGCTTCCTGGCGCGCCGAGCGTGACGCGCTGCGCGCCTCGTTGGACGCGGATCGTGCGTTGACCGAAAGCGTGTTGGAGACGCAAATTTCGGCGGTGCTGGTGGCCGAAGGTTTTGGGATGGGTGGACAGGTGTTGCCGCCTTTGGCGATGCACCTTTCCGCCGCGCCGCTGCATCTGGTGATTTCCCCCCGCGAGCGGATCGAGTACCTGGGCGGGTTGGAGCTGACCGCTATGCCGCTTGAGGCGCGCGACGCACTGGAGCGACGCATCACGGCGGAGTTGGACGTTTCGGCGTT
>JALSSH010000349.1 GCA_026984385.1 Ardenticatenia bacterium
CGTTGCTCAACTGGGCGATGGACGCCGCACACGCGCTTTACGTGGTGCTGCTCTGAGCGCTCCCCGCACAAAAAGCAAAACCAAACGGGCGACTGAGTTCTCTCTCAGCCGCCTGTTTTTGTTGCGGATGTGGTGAGCGGATCGGCAGGTTACCAGCCGCGTGAGCGTGCCGCCGCCTCGCGGATCGCCTCCAAAAAGCGCTCCAGCCCTTCCGAGACGCTCCCTTGCGGCAAGTGGAAGCGCACCACGCGCCGCTTGCGCGCCTGCAATGCCTCCAGATCGCCTTGAGCTTGCGCCGCTTTGAGCTGGGCGAAGTCATACGGCTGGCCCGGGATGGGGATTTGTTCGGAGTTGTCCGCCGTGATCTGGATAAAGACGCCGCTATCCGGGCCGCCTTTGTGCAATTGGCCGGTGGAGTGCAAGAAGCGCGGCCCGTAGCCCAGCGTCACCGCGCGCGTGGTGGCGTGGCGCAGCTCGCTGCGGATCGCTTCCAACAGCTCGGTATGGCGCGGCGTGGGCGCCAGGAAGGCCATCAACGCGATATAGTCGCCGGAGCGGGCAAGCTGCATATGCGCTAACAGCATGTTGATCAGCTCGCCGTAGTTGTAGCCGCACTGTTCGCCTACCTTGCGCAACGTGTTGGCGACGCGCGCGTCGGCGTAAAGCGTCAAGCCGTTTTCTTCCAGCACGGGTTGGGGTTGGGGGAGCGCGCCTTTTTCCGTCAGCTCGTCCAACAGCTTGCGCGTGTTGGCTTTGGTGGCCTGCACGTCCGGCTGGTCAAAGGGATTGATGCCCAGCAAATGCCCTGCGACGGCGGTTGCCAGCTCCCAGCGGAAAAACTCGCCGCCCAGGTCGTAAGGGTCGCTCAGCTCCAACGTGACCAGCGGTTGCCCGGCGCGTGCCAACGCTTGGGTCTGTGTGTCGAGCGACTCGTTGGCCCCCATGCGCAGATACACAAACAGGCGGTCATCGTCGAAGTCCCGCGCTTCGGTGGGGCGCACGCCCGCCACCGGCACGATGCCGCGCCCTTCTTTGCCGGTGCTTTCGGCGATCAATTGCTCGCCCCACAAGCCGAACTGATCGATCGGCGGGGCGGCGATGATGCACACTTTGTCGCGCCCGCGCTGCGCCAGCAGTCCCATCGTCACGCCGAGCCAAGCGGCGGGGTTGCTTAGCGTGGAGACGTCCGGGCCGCAGGCGCGCGCCATGTTGCGCGCTCGTCCCACCAGCTCCATGAAGTCCAGCCCCATCACGGCGGCGGGCACCAAGCCGAAGTCGCTCAGCACGCTATAGCGTCCGCCGATGTCCGTTGGGTTCAAGAAAACGCGCCAAAAGCCTTTTGTGCGGGCTTCTTTTTCCAAAGGCGACCCCGGGTCGGTGACGGCGATAAAGTGCTCGCCGACCTGCTCGCCGTGCACTTGTGCCGCCAGATCGTAAAAGTAAGCGTATAGCGAAAGCGTCTCAACGGTCGTGCCGGACTTGGTGGAGACGATAAAGAGCGTGCGGGCCAAGTCAATCGCTTCGGTTGCCAACCGCACCGATTGCGGGTCGGTCGTGTCTAGCACGATCAGCTCGGGGAAGCCTGGCAACACGCCGAAGCTCTGCCGCAACACCTCCGCCGCCAAGCTGCTCCCGCCCATGCCCAGCAACACCGCGTGCGAAAAACCGCGCGCGCGCACGTCACGCTGCAAAGCGTGCAGCGGGGCGTAAAACGTCTCGGGCGCGTCTATCACGTCCAGCCAGCCCAGCCGCTCGCGGATCAGTTGCTGATGGAACGGCTCATCGCGCCAAACGGCGGGGTCTTTTTCCCAGATGCGCGGCAGGATGCGCGCTTTTTCCAGCGCTTGCAGCGTTTCGCGGATGTCGTATTCATACGCGGCGACGGTGTACTTTTGGCGCGCCATGACGCCGCTCAGCAGCACTTGGCGCTTGCCCTCGATGGCTTTTAGCAGGCGGCGGAAGTCGTTGGCGAAGGCTTGGACGCCGTCGCTTTGCAGTTGCTGGGTCACTTTTTCCATTTGCACGCCGACCTCGGCCAGCGCCTGCATAACGTGCTCGGCCTCGTCCACGCCTTGCTCCAGCGTGGGCGCGACTTTGCCGTGATCGCGGAAGGCGGCGCTGGTTTTGGGCGGCAGCGTGTTGACCGTGTGGGGGCCGATCAGCGCCTCCACATAGTAGGTATCGGGGTAGGCGGGGTTTTTGGTGCTGGTGCTGGCCCAAAGCAGCCTTTGGCGACGCGCGCCCGCTTCTTGCAGCTTGGCGAAACGTTCCCCGCCGAAGATCGCCTTGAAGCGTTGGTAAGCCAGTTTGCCGCTGGCGATGGCGGCTTTGCCCA
>JALSSH010000350.1 GCA_026984385.1 Ardenticatenia bacterium
CTCTCGTTGAAGCCCGCGCTAAAGCAGCCCGGGCAAATAGTCTCGCAAAATCGAGCCGCCGATAAACTCACGCAGCAGCGAGTTATCCGGCACGTAGCGGTCTTCCATCGGCGTCACCCAGCCCAAAATCGAAAGCAGCCGCCGCGCTTCATTGTAATGCGGATTGTCCGGCTCCACTTGCAAAAGCAGCGGCTCGGCTTTGCGCCGCAAAACGGCCAGCTCATACACCAGCGCAGAGTTGAACATCACGTCTGCGTTTTCCTGATAGGGGAAGATGTTGCGCTTTTCGCCGCGCCGCACACTTTCCCAGCGGCTGAGCGTATCCAACGCCGAATAGCCCCGAAACGTCGCGTCGCGCACAATACGGCGGACCAAGCGCACGTCGGTGGTCGGGATGCGGTTGTGCCGATCCAAGTTGAGCACGGTCAGCGCCGAAACATAGATACGGAAGACCTGCTGCGTGGGCAGCGAAGAAACCAAATGCGGGTTCAGCCCGTGAATGCCTTCCACGATCAGCACGTGTTCCGGAGAAAGCTGTACGGCTTCTTTTTCAAACGAGCGCGTGCCGCTCACAAAGTCAAAGTGGGGGATATGCACCGGCTGGCTGGAGGTGAGCGCCAAAATCTGCTCGTTGAAGAGCGGCAAATCCAGCGCTTGGAGCGCCTCAAAGTCATACTCGCCGTTTTCGTCGCGCGGCGTCATGTGCCGCTCCACAAAGTAGCGATCCATCTCCAACGTATAGGGCTTCAGTCCGTGCGCGATAAGCTGGATGGCGAGGCGCTTGGAAAAAGTCGTCTTGCCAGAAGAAGACGGGCCGGCGATCAGCACCAAGCGCACGCCCTCGTCTTTGTGCCGTGCGGCGATCTGGGCGGCGATCTGCGCAATGTGCCCTTCGTGCAGCGCTTCCATCACCAACACCAACTCGCGCGTGCGCCCGTCACGGATCGCCTGGTTCAGGCTGCCCACATATTCCACACCCAGCAAACTCACCCAGGCCTCACGTCGGCGAAAGACCGCCGTCAGTTGCGGCGATTTGGTCGGCTGGCGAATGATCGTGGCGGTTTCGCGGCGCGGATAGATCAGCACAAAGCCGTCGTCCTCCGGTTGCAAATCAAAAAGCCGCAAATAGCGCGTGTTGGGCACCATGTAGCCGTAAAAATAGTCGGCTTCTCCGCGCAGCCGGTAAATGGTGACGTAATCTTTGGCGCGAAACTCCAGCAAATATACCTTATCCTCGTCGCCCCGTTCTTCAAAAAGCGCCTTGGCCTCGTCCAGCGGCAACTGATAGCGTTGGATCGGCTCGGCAGCGTCCACGATCTGCTGCATCCGCTCCTTGAGCGCGCGCACCTCTTCGGCGGTGAAGGGCGCGCGCCCCTGCACACGGCAAAAATACGCGCCGCTGGGCAGCGAATAGTCCACCAAAATACGCGCTTCGGGGTAAAGCTCGGCGGCGGCCACCGTCATCAGGAAGGCGAGCGAGCGGCGATAGATACGGCTGCCGTCGCCGGAGTCGGTGCGCACGGGCTGGACGCTGGCGTCCCGCGTGACGGGGCGCGTCAGCTCGCGCAGCCGCCCATCCACCAAAGCCGCCACCACCAAAGGCGCTTCAGGCGAGCCGTAGTCGCGTTCGTAGGTTTCGACGAAAATTTCCAAAGACGTGCCGATCGGCCCTTCCAGCACCAACCCATCCGGAAAGGTGATCTGAACGGTAGTGCGCGGCTCGGCACGGTAAACGGTCGATTGTTGTGCGGTCATCTTTTTTCTCAATAAGCTACACTTACCAGTTACACCGTGAGGAAAAAGTATCATTCGCGGTGTAGTACGCCCCCAGATCGTACCCATTCCCGACGCCAGCGGCAAAACTCATCCGCCACACAAGCCGCCTATACGTCCAACAACAAAGCCACGCGCAACCGAAAAGCCCAATACATGGCCTCGAAAAAGCGCTTGAAGGCCAGGATGTCCGGCGGGTCTCCGGTTTCCGCAGCGAGCAAAAAAGGCACGTTCTCCTCGATCCACGCCTCGGAGGGTGGGGCGGCCAATTGCATGATCACGTCCGGGTCCAGGTCTTGGGAGATGCCGCCGAAGAATTGCAACAGCAGCGAGCCGTGCGCCGGTTGGATATGCCCGGCCAGGAAAAGCATTTCGAAGACCTGGTCGCCGCTGACGTGCAGCGCGTGCAAATCACGGACGGGTGCTTCTTCCGCCTCAAAAAAGACGCCTTGTTGCGCGCGGAGCTTGCGTGCAATTTCTCCCTTGTAGCCGTGCTCGCGGATCGCTTTTTGCAGCAACATATACGGCAGTGGGTGGCTTTCTTCCGGCAAACGCGCAAGCAACCAGCGCTCGGCCCGTTCCGTGATGGGATAGGAGATGGCATCCATGCAGCCGAAAGCGTCCGCAAAGCGGTTAGCCGGACAGGCGCGGCAATGTTCCGCCCAGGGTTCAAGTTCTGCGGCGGCGTCCAACAAGTTTTGCACGATGACCACTTCGGTTTCTTCCGCGCCGTCGGCAGCGCGACGCACGAACTCAAAGCCCATTTCGCTCGGCGGACGCCAGTCGCCGTTGTCGCGGTAAAGCCGGATGATGCGCTCGGCACGCTCTTTGCCCTTCAAGCGGGCGACCAGCTCGGCAAGCGAAAAGGCGTGTTTGGGCGGGCAGCCGTAGTCGATCAAGTAGTCTATACCCACGTGCTCTATTTGCTCCTGGGTGCGCAAAAGAAACAAGCACCGCCCCACATCCAAAAGCCAGACGCGGGGCGGCGCAAAAGGACTTCGAAACGCGCTCTAGCGGATCGGCAGATCGGCCACCGTGCCCTCAATCAGCGTCACTTCAGGCGAGTAAATCCAACCTTGTTGGCCGTTGTAGGTCACCAGATACCACGCGCCGCTGGTGTTGCGCCCTTCGATGACTAACTCTGTACCGGCGGGCACTTCGCCCAGCTCGTTACCGCGCAAGCTGGCCGCGTCACGCAACTTGAGCGTTGAGGCCAGCCGCCCGCGCACGGTCACCGGCTCGCCGTTTTCCGTTTGTGGCACAAAGACCGCGCCCTGCGGCGGCGTGGGGACAACCTCACTGCTCACAAGCAAATCGGTTGCGTAGCCGTCCACCAAGTTGACATAGAGCGCCGAAACCCAGCCGCGCACATCCTGATAGTTGACCAGATACCAGGCGGCGTTACGGCTGCGCGCTTCCACCGTGAACGACGCCCCCTGCGGGATAGCACCGATCACTTTAGAAGCGTACAAACTCGGGCCGTCTCGCAAATTGAGCGTGTCGGTGGCCTGGCCGTGCAACACCACGCGCTCGTCCACCGGAGGCAGCTCCGAAGGCGGGGCAATCGGCACGTACAGGCGCGGGATGTCGTCCACGAAGTCCGGTTGACCGCCTTCGGTGGTGTCCTGGTTTTTCTCCTCTTCCAGAGCATAGAGCCAGACCCAATCGTTGCTGACCCAGCCCTGCCGCCCGTCGTCCAAGTCGATCAGCAGCCAGGAAAGATCGGCCACACCACCGGCTACGTGATAGCTGCGCGGGTAGTTGATGCGCGCAATAACAGGATTGCCCTGCCCCGGGCCACTGCGCACATTGACGTTTTGCGTAATCGGCGCAGCGTAGACGGTCGCTGGTGGGGGCGGTGGGGGTGGGGCAGCTTGGCCGCTTTCTCCGCTTGAGCCTCCGGCCATCCACCATTGGACCTGAATCCCCGCGTTGCCGGTGGCCTCATAGTATTCGACCTTTAGATCGTGGTTGCCCGCCGTCAAGCCGTTCACGTCCACTTGATAGGTACGGTAGCCTTCCGGATTGCTGTGCCATTCATCCACAATCGGCGTCACGTCAATCCACATGCGCACGCCGTCGTCCGCCCCCACGCGGAAAATCCAGTGTCCGGTGGTGGGGAAATTCACGGTTGCCGTCCAACGCGCGCTGAAGTTGTCCGCAGGCACGCCGGCCCCGGGTGAGCCGGTCGCCCAGTTGAAGTTGATCACGTTGTCCACGCGGGTTAGCACCGGTGAGCCGGAAAGCGAGGCGTTGTTGTAAAAAGAGGCGTTCCAAGACGCTTGCCCGTAAACCTGTCCGGACGAGCCGCCGCCGCCCGAGCCGCCTGCGTAGACCCATTCCACCGTCACTTTGGCGTTGCCGGTGGCCTCGTAATATTCGACCTTCAGGTCATGGTTGCCCGCCGTGAGCGCGTCTACGGAAACCTCGTAGAGCTTGTAGCCCTCAGGGTTGCCGTGCCATTCGTTCACGATGGGCGTCACGTCGATCCACATGCGCACGCCGTCGTCCGCCCCCACACGGAAGATCCACTTGCCCGTCTGAGGGAAATTCACGGTTTTGGTCCAACGCGCGCTGAAGTTGTCCGCAGGCACGCCTGCGCCCGGAGACCCCGTGCCCCAGTCAAAATTGATTTGGTCGTCCACACGTTGCAACACCGGCGCTCCGGAAAGCGAGGTGTTGTTGTAGTATGAAGCGTCCCATTGCGTGCCCGCGTTGGCCTCGACGACCTGGGGCAACGCAGGAGACAAGCTCGCCGAGCCTGCCAGCATCACCAGTGTTATGACGGCAACCAGGCCGCCGATGGTCAGTTTTCGCATTCTGTTTTTCCTGACATCCTTATCAACAGTTACACGCCCTCGAATTATAGAAACTGCCCGCCCATCCTGCAATATTCCGCACACTACGCTTATCCGACGCTGCGAAACGCTCAGCGGGGCAGTTTGCGCAACACATCTTGCAGCGGCACAGACAACGGCGACTCCACCGTTACCGCCTCGGCGTTTGGCGCGGGGGAAAAGGTGATACGCGCCGCGTGCAGAAAATGCCGCTTCATCTTGACCCGCTGCTTACGTCGCCCGTAGACCGTGTCCCCTACCACCGGATGGCCGATAAAGGCCAGGTGCACGCGGATCTGGTGCGTGCGCCCCGTCTTGGGAAACGCTTCTAGCAGGGCATGGTCAGCGTAAAGCTCCAGCACGCGGAACTCGGTCACGGCCTGCCGCCCTTCGCGCGTCACGGCCATACGCTTGCGCTGACGGGGGTCGCGGCCAATTGGCGCGTCAATCACGCCCTCGGAGGACTGCGGAATGCCCTCTACCAGCGCCAAGTAGCGCTTTTCAACACGGCGGGCTTTGAACTGCGCCTGCAAATGCGCCAGCGCGTCCGGCGTCTTGGCGACCACGATCACGCCGGAGGTGTCCTTGTCCAGCCGATGCACGATGCCCGCCCGTTCCGGATCGTCAAAAGCGGCAAGCTGCGGCCAACGCGCCAAAATCGCGTTAACCAGCGTGCCGGAAGCGTGCCCAAAAGAAGGGTGCACCACCATACCGGCGGGCTTGTCGATCACGGCGACGTGCTCATCTTCATAAAGCACGGTGAGCGGGATCGCTTCCGGCTGCACGGTGAACGCTTTCGGCTGGGGCACGCGCACTTGCACCCGTTCCCCCCCTTCCACGCGATAGGCGGCCTTGGTCGGCTGCCCGTTGACCGTGACCAACCCCTCGCGGATGAGCGCTTGGATTTGTACGCGCGAAAGCGCGCTCAGCCTGGCGGCAAGCACTTTGTCCAAACGCTGCCCGACCTCATCATCGAGTGTTAGCTCCACCGTCTCGTACTGTGTGCTCATAAACGGCCCTTTGCTCCCGTTGCACGCAAACGGCGGGGCGGCTACAATCCACGCCGACTTGGCTCATTGGTAAGGAGTGTTCTCGTGGCCCCAACCGACCGAATCGTGACCGAAACCACCTTCTACGTCCGCTATGCCGAAACGGACGCGATGGGCATCACCCATCACGCCAATTATATCGTGTACTTTGAAGAGGCCCGCAGCCACTATTCCCGTGAGCTGAACGCGGACTACGCGGACTTTGAGCGCGCCGGCTATTGGCTGACCGTCGCAGAGGTGCACGCGCGCTATATTGTGCCCACACACTACGCCCAGCGGATCGGCGCGCGCTGTTGGATCGAGCAACTGCGCAACCGGGCGCTGACTTTCGGCTATGAGATCGTGGACGCGGAAAGCGGCACGGTGTGCGTGACCGGCTATAGCAAGCACATCTGCATCAGCCACGAGGGGCGCGTTTCGCTCATCCCCAAGTCGTTTTACGCCGCGATGCAAAAGGGGCTGCCGCAGGAAGGGAACTCAGCGTCATAAGCGCTCGGAGCAAAGAATGCGTGCGGTTGCGCGCGGATCGGGCGCGCCGCCCGTGCGCCGTTCGGCGCACTACGCGCGGCTCTGCCGCGCGTCAGCCGCGCGCAGCGCGGCTAGGCGGCGCGCCCAGCCCGCGCACGCGCTCGCGGACCTAAGCGTCCCCCGCCAAGATACGCTCCGCCACGTCGCACGTATACCCGAAGCGCTCCCGACACAGCGCGGGCACGTCCACCGACACCGCCACGCCGAACGCCCGCAGCGCGCGCACCAGATGACAGAGCGGCAACCCCATCACGTTCGCATAGCAGCCGCTGCGCAAGGTCACCGGGCGAAACTCCGCGTGCTGGATCGCGTAGCCGCCCGCTTTGTCAAACGGATCGCCGCTGGCGATATACGCCGCGATCTCGGCGTCGGTGTAGTCGCGCATCGGAACGTCGGTGCGCGCCACTTCGCTCACGCGCCGCCCACTGCGCGGCTCCCACAGCGTGAGCGCGGTGTAAACTTGGTGCGTGCGCCCGCGCAGACGGCGTAACATCGCCCACGCTTCCGCCTTGTCGCGCGGCTTACCCAAGATCGCGCCGTCATCGGCTACGGTGGTGTCCGCCGCCAGGATCAGCGCGTCGGGGAACTCACGCGCAGCGGCGGCGGCCTTCTCACGGCTTAGCCGCAGGGTATAGGCGCGTGCATCTTCGTCGGCGCGCGGCGTCTCGTCAATCTCCACGCGCGTCACGCGCACCGGCAAGCCCAACGCGCCGATCATCTCCCTTCGGCGCGGCGAACCGGAAGCCAAAACAAACTGGGTCGAGGTCTCGCTCACAAATTCTCCATTTCCCTCAGCGATTTTGAAAAAGCAAACCGAACCCGCGCCGCGTGATCAGATACTCATGGGTGGGGTCAGCCGCATGAAGCCGCTTTCGTAGACGGCTCACCAGCGCGTCGAGCGTCTCATCGCTCACCGGCACGCCTTCGCCCCACACCTCCGCCGCGATCTCCTCGCGTGAAACCACGCGCCCCTCGTTGGCACAAAGCAAAGCCAACAGTGCAAATTGATTTGGACTGAGCGGCGGGTCCAGCACCTGCCCGCCGACCGAGACCGTTCCGCGCGAAGGGTCAAGCGCCAGCCCCAAGCGCGCCCATTGCGCAGGCGCAATCTGGACCGTGGTCGCCGGATCGTCGAAAACCCAGCGGCACACGCCCGCCAAGCTCACCGCATCCCCTGCGCGCAAGCGTTGCGGCGTGTGTGCGGGCAGGCGCCGCCCGTTAAGGAACGTCCCGTTGCGGCTGCCCAGGTCTTCCAAATACACGTTGAGGCCCTCGCGGGTACAACGCGCGTGCATGCGCGAGACGGCGCTGCTATCCAACACGATATCGCATTCCCGCGCGCGCCCGAATGTAAACGGAGAATGCGTCAGCTCGATCACTTGACCGGCGCGCTCACCTTCCCGCACCAAAAAGCGCTGGACGGATGGCATCGTTTTCCCTCTCAAGTCTTTTTGGTTTCTAGTGTGCCCGCAAATCGGCCTTTGGGCTGGGCGCACAACTGACGTTTTCCTGACATCACGCCGCTATAGGGCGTCTTGGCCGGTCATGCGCCGCTCGAACGCTTCCAGCGCTTCTTGGAGCTGCTGTTGGCGCAAGCTGTTGGTCACGTCCCCGCGCGTGCGCTCCAAAACGCCGCGCAGTGCGTCCAACCGACGGCGTAGCCCGCCCGTGATCGCGTCGTGGAAATCAAACGAGAGCAACACGCTATAGACCGTGTCCATCGCTTCGAGCAGCCGTTCGGCTTCTGTCGAGTGCCCACGACGGATAATATCCAGCACCTGGCGGCGTAGCTCGCTGGCGGCTTCCGCCAATCCGTTTAGATAGGCGCCCGGCTCCACGCCCAGCGCTTCCGGCGTGGGGATCGGCTCGTTGCGCACCAACGCATAGGTGATCGCCGCCTCGGTGTATTCTTTGAGCGCGTCCTGCGTGTAGCCGCTGTGGTAAAGATCGGGAAAAGCGCGCACATGCTCACGCAATACGTCCACCTGCTGGCTCGCCAGCTCCAAACGCTCGCGGGCACGCTCCCATTCGCGGCGATGTGTGGCGCGGATGGCGTTGGCGCTGTGTTGGATCACCACGCGCGACTGGTTGATCGCCGCGTTGCGGGCAGCGGTTTTGGCTTCCAACATGGGGCGGAGACCCTCCGCGATGCTTTCCAGCGCGTCCAAATGGCTACTCATGGGAATCATCCTGTTCGGGCGCGCTTTCGTCTTCGCCCTTCACCGAGCCGAAAAGCTGATCGGCCAGCGACGGCGGACGCGGTGGCAACTTGATCTCGCCGTGTTGCGCCTCGTAGCGCGCGATGTTGTCCTCCAACGCCTTGAGCAACATCTTGGCGTTGGTCGGCGTGAGCACGATCCGCGCTTGGACGCGCGCCTTGGGCAAATTCGGCAAAATCTGCGCAAAGTCCAAAAAAACTTCCCAGGGCGAATGCGTGATGATGGCGAAGTTGGCATAAGTGGCGCTGAGGTTGGCCGGAATTTCTAAGTTGAGCCGTCGAGGAAGCGGTTTTTTCTGTGGTTCGGACATAATCGTAAACCCTCCTGCTGCTTTGGCATATCGCCCCCAAAAAATCACCGTCCGCCTGGAAAAGCGCGTCCAGGCGGCCCGATGGTGGAGCTTTCGTCTGTGCGACCCTCAACAAGCGCCGCTAAAACGGCAGATCTTCTGCGTCGCTCGGAGGATAGCCGCCGCTCGCTCCGCCTTCTTCCGGCACGTCTACCCGTTCACCGCGTCGCCCCAAAAATTGCATGTCCAACGCGGTCAGCTCCAATGAGGCGCGCGCTTCGCCATCTTGGGCAATATAAGCGCTGGCCGAAACGCGCCCCGTCACCATAATCTGCATTCCTTTGTGGACGTATTGCGCGGCTGTTTCTGCCAAGCGCCGCCACGCGCTCACACGGAACCACGTGGTTTCCTCGCGCGGCTCGTTGGTGGTGCGGTCAGTCCAACGACGGGAAACGGCGACGCTGAAGTCGCAAACTGCCACCCCGCTCTGCGTGTAACGTAGCTCCGGGTCACGCCCGACGTTGCCGATGATAATCGTGTATTGGTATCCGGCCATTTCGTATCATTCCTTCATCTTGGCGTTCAATGCTGCGCCTAGTATAAACGCAGCCGAACATTCGTTCAAGTTCTACGCCTTGCGGCGCGCTTCGAGTTGCGCTTGGAGCAAGCGCCGCACGGCCTGGGCGTCCGCTTTGCCGCGCAACGCACGCATGACCATCCCCATCAAGAACTGGGCCAACTTTTCCTCGCCCGCCAGAAAGCGCGCCACCTCTTCGGGGTGTTCGTCCAACACCTGGGCGACAGCCTGCCCCAAAGCCTCCTCGTCGCGCACTTGCGCCAAGCCGCGCTCTTCGACCAAACGGCGCGGATCGCCGCCTTCGGCGTAAAGCGTGCCGAGCAACTTTTTCGCCACGCCGTGATTGATCGTGCCTTCGGCCACTAACGCCAGCAGCTCGGCCAACATCACGGGCTTCAGCGGAATATCGCCGATCTGCTCACGCGGGCGGCCCTCGTCTTTCATACGACGGAACAGATCGCCCAAGATGTAGTTGGCAACCTGCTTTGGATCGCCGCCTGCCTGCACGGTCGCCTCGAAATAGTCCGCGACGGCCTTTTCCGCCACCAAGACCGAGGCGTCATAGCGGCTGAGGCCCATTTGTTGCATCAAGCGATCGCGTTTGGCGCTGGGCAGCTCCGGCAAAGCCGCGCGCACTTCCTTCACCCAAGCGCGGCTGATCTCCAGCGGCGGCAAGTCCGGCTCCGGAAAATAGCGGTAATCGTCCGCGCTTTCCTTAACGCGCTGCACCACCGTAACTTGGCGCGCCTCGTCCCAACCCATCGTAGCTTGTTGCACCTGCCCGCCGCTTTCGTACAAGGCGACTTGGCGCTCGATCTCATAGGCGGTGGCGCGGGCCAAGCTGCGAATGCTGTTCAGGTTTTTGATCTCGGTGCGGGTGCGGAATGCTTCTTCGCCGCGCGGTCGCACGCTGATATTCGGCTCAACGCGCAAAACACCCTTGCTCATATCCCCACTGTTGACGCCCAGATAGCGCAAAATAGCGCGCAGCTTGCGAGCATAGGCTTCCGCTTCTTCGGCGCTGCGGATGTCCGCCTCCGAGACGATCTCCAGCAACGGCACGCCCGCGCGGTTGAAGTCAATCAAGCTGTGGTCGTCTACGTGGGTCAGCTTGCCGGTGTCCTCTTCCAGGTGCACGCGCCGAATGCGCACGCGCTTGGAAGAGCCGTCCGGCAAGTCAATTTCCAGCCAGCCGCGCACCGCCAGCGGATAGTCGTATTGGCTAATTTGGTAGCCTTTGGGCAAGTCGGGATAAAAATAGCTTTTGCGGGCAAAGCGGTTGAAGGGCGGAATCTCGCAGTTGAGCGCCAGCCCAACCCGCAAGCCCAACTCCACCGCACGGTGGTTGAGCACGGGCAAAACCCCGGGCATTCCCAAACACACCGGACAAACATACGTACTAGGGGGGGCGGATGTGCTATCTACAACCGCGCAACCGCAAAACATTTTGGAGCGCGTTTGCAACTCAGCGTGCACTTCCAGCCCGATGACGGCTTCATATTGGCTCATAGCGTTTTTTTCTTGGCTCGGTAGTGTGTGTAACGGTCACCAACACGCCCCAGCATAGCGCACAATGCCACCCACCGCCAGAGCAGCGGCGTCGGAAGACGACAAT
>JALSSH010000351.1 GCA_026984385.1 Ardenticatenia bacterium
GCAATCGTCCGTTCCCGCACCCTGCACCAAGCGCGTTTCCACGATCTCGCTGTTGGGCAGCGCGGCGATGTTCTCGCTGGCGATGAAGCGCGCTTCCAGCGCGGCCAGGCGCTCGCAAGGCGTGTTCGGGCGTCCGACGGGCGCGTCGGGCAGCCGCACGATCTCGTCCAGCGTCAGTGCCGCGACCATCCCGTCCGCGCGCAAACGGTCGACGTTGGTTTCTACCAGGCGCGGCTGGGGGATCATGCCGCCGTAAACCGGGTCGCGCACCACCCCGCTAAAGGCCGTTTCGATCTGCTCCCAGAGCGCCTCGGAGTTCGGGAAGGCGCGGAGCAGCTCGGCGCGCGCCTGTTGCCAGGACGGGGCGTCGGTGTCCGCCGGCAACCAGCTTTGCGGCACGCTGACCCGAAAACGGTAACTTTCGCGTGCGCCGCCGACCGTGAACTCCAGCGTTTGCACGCTTTCTCCGCCCGTCCAGTTGCGCAATGTATCCTGCACGCCTTGCGAAAGCAACGCCGCCGCTCCCACGCCCAAACAGCCCCCGATCACCAACGCGATCACCAGCACGCGCAAAATTCGCCGCCAGCCGCGCACTTTGCCGCGTCCTGAGGGGGCATTGGCGCGGTAAGGGGGTGCGGGTTGGGCGGGCGTGGTGCTGAGGCCGCTGGTGGGTGAGGGAGGCGCAACAACCCAAGCGCCCATTTGCTCCAGCGCGCGGCGCATCTGCCCCGCTACCGGATGATACGGGTCGAGCCGCAGCGCTTGTTGAACGCATGTGCGGTACTCGTCCAGATTGTCGGTGGCGGCGGCCAACCACAGCCAGCCGTCGGCGGTGAGCGGTTCGGTTTGCGCCGCCGTGCGCAAATAGGCCAACGCCTCGGCGCGGCGTCCGGTTTCCATCAAGCGGATACCCTGCAGCAGATTGGGCGGTGGTGTATTGGTCTGCATGGTGACCCTTTCCGAGCGTGCAAAAGGCTAAAACGCGCTTGTGCCGTCCAACGGGTAGGGCGCAAAACGCGCCGCCCGCGCGACCGTGTCGTCCAGCGTGTAAACCCCGGGCGGCCAAATTTGCTGGGGAGTAGGCGTGTGTTCCCAAACGTTCCCGGGCAGGTCGCAGCGGAAGCTTCCCAGCGAAAAGAACCCCAGCCTTCCGTAAGGCTGCCCCTCGCGCGGGTAGGGCGGGTCGGCGGAGTGCGTCGCCAGCCGCGCTTGCAACGCGACCAGGCGCGGCGTCCAGAAAAGCAGCGGGTTAAACGGCCACACGCTGCCCAGCGAGCGCATCCCGTCGGTGATCAGGTGCACTTGCAGATGCAGATGCGCGTTGCCGCCTTGCACGCCGACGCTGCCGTCGTCGCGCGTGTAAACCGGCCAGCCGGAAGTCCCGATGATCTGTCCCGCGCGCACGCGGTCGCCCACGTGCACGATCTCGGCGGTCGGGTTGCCGGTCAGGTGGGCGTAGACCACGATCACGTTGGCAAGCACGCGCTCGCCGCGCGGCGTGCGATAACGCTCCGGCAGGTATGGGCGCAGCGCCAGGGCGCGCTCGGCGGGATGCCCCAAAAACTGAAACGGCACAATCACCCCATCCGCCACCGCGATCAGCGGCGAACCTTCCGGCACGTAATAGTCCACGCCCGGGGAAAGCTCGCGCGTTTCCGCATAGTACAGCTCGCCGTAGCGGTAGGCTTGGGTGGTGGGGCCGAAGCCGTCGAAGATCAGCTCATGCAGCCCGCGCGGCGGCGCGGTGTGCACGGGCAGATAGTCGAACGGAGCGGGCAGTCCCAATTGCTCGGCCAGCTCCCAAAAGCGCCGATAGCCGCGCAAGACCGCTTGCCCCGCGATGCGCGCTTCCAGGCGGCGCAGCGGCTCGCCGCGCAGCTCGGCGACTTGCGCGACGGTGTCGGCGGGCGCTCGGCGCAAACGGAGCAGGTCTTGCAACAGCCCGCGCCGCACGGCGAGCACATCGTCCGCCTCATACCAAGCGTCCACCACTTGGTTATACGCGGGGGAGCGGGAAAAATCGGTCTGCTCGCCGATCAGCCAGGCGCGCGCTTCTTCCTCCGACCAGGGCACGCGCAGCCAGGAAGCGTCCGCGAAGAGCAGCGCGTCAGCAGGCGCGCGCGTCCCTTCTTCCAAGTGGCCGAGCACGTCGGCGTCGGCGGTGGGCGCGGCGAAAACGTCCGCGCCGTCGGGACGCACCGTCACGGTGACGTTGTGCAAAGGCAAAGGCGCTTCTTCCGGCGGTGAACCGCGCGCCTCCCTCGGTGCGGGGGCAGCTCGTGGCTCAGCGCTTGCGCCTGCTCTTCAAGTGGAAGGTGGCTCGTCTTC
>JALSSH010000352.1 GCA_026984385.1 Ardenticatenia bacterium
TCTAGCGCTTAGCGTGCTTTTGCTCGGGGTGTTGAGCGCTCAACTGGCGCTGACGCTGCCTTCGGCGGCGCAAGAGTTTTCTCCCACGCGACCACCGGCTACCCCCCTACCCTCTCCCCTGGCGCCCCAAACCTTGAGCGCGGACGTGGCCGCCCTCCCCTTTGCGGAAACGTTCGACACACCGCTTAATTGGTTGCCGAGCGGAGCTTGGCGTTATACGCCGGATTGCGGCTATAGCGGCGGGTGTTGGCAACTGGATACCGCTCTCCGTCAAACCACAAGCGTCCTGCAATACACCCGCCCGATAGACCTCAGCGGCACGCTGAGCGCCCAATTGCTCTACCGTCAAGACGGCTATTTGCCCCCAAGCGATCTGGTCACGCTGGAAGTTTCGCTCGACGGCGGGGTGACGTGGAACGTAGCCGATCAGCAGATCGGCGTTAAGGCAGATTGGGAGCTGCACGCGGTGGACTTGACGAGCTTTCGCGGGCAAGTGGTGCTGTTGCGCTACCAAGTCATCACCGGCGTTCAGATGCCCGATCAAGAGCCGGTAAGCGGCTTTTACAGCGTGGATAACCTCACCATCCAACACGTGGACATTGCGCCGGAGTTGGTCTATCTGGCCCCCGAACCGCGCGGCCCGCATACGCTGCTGGGGCTACATATGGTGGTGGGCGCGGGACGCGAAGTGGTACTGGACTTTGTCCAACGGCTGCAAAACGCAGGGTGGCCTCTGGGCACGCTGAAGGGCACAACCGGCACAGAAGACATCCTCAACGCGGTGGCGGCGGCTTCTCCTTCCACCATCATCGTCTACCGCTCGCTGAAGACTCCTTGGGGAATGCGTGATTGCCCCAACACGGCCAACGACCCCGTGTTGGAAGCGCAGATGTGGATCGCAGGACTACAACCCCAATGGCAAGGCGTGCAGGCGGACTACTTCGAGATTATGAACGAATGTTTGCCCTCGGCAGAGTGGTTGACCGCCTTTTCCATTGAGGCGATGCGCCAGGCGGAACGATTCGGGCAGTGCTTGCTGCTATTTTCTTTCAGCCCGGGCCGCCCGGAGCCGGACTATTTTTTGCAGCTCAAGCCCGTTTTTGAGTATGCCCTAGAGCACCCCTGCGCCTCCGGGCGCTATCACGGCGTGGCGCTGCACGTGGCCGGACGCGACGCCTACACCCTGGCGACCGATTCCGGCGTAGCGATGGGGTTACGCCACCGGTTGCTTTATGGCGCGTTGCTTCAAGAGCTGCCGGAAGCTGTGCAAATCCCCGTTTACTTGACCGAAGCAGGCCCAGGCGATGGGCGCGTCCTTTTCCCTTGCAGCGAGATCACCCGCGAAGCATTGCAGTTCACGCAGCAATTGGAATATGACCCCTACGTCCGGGGATTCCACTTGTGGAACGTCGGGGCAGGCGCGAACGAGTGGGCGGACATCACGCCTTGTTTGCCCCAACTTGCGGACGCGCTGATCAGCTACTATCAGGGGCGCTAGAGGATTCTTCGTCCTCCGCCTTTTTTTGCTGGAGCACTTTTTCGGCAAGCTCCCGCACCTCATCAAAGGACATGCTATCCAGCACAAAATGCACGCGGAGAGATGAAGCCATAGCGACCCCGCGAACTTCACGTTCAAGGATTTCGTAGAGCCGCCCGCCGAGCACATCTGCGGTTTCTTGGTCCTTTACGCTGACAAACAGTTCGTTTTGGACACAGTAAACAGGCTCACTACCTGCCATCCATTCATAGTCCGCCGGGTCAACTTCGCGCTCAAGATGGCCCATCGCCACCATCCAAGCCCCATAAGCGTTGAAACGCCCCTCGCCCAACATTTTGCTCAAGCCATCGTCTGGCGCGTAAGGGTCATAGTCCAATTGCCAGCGGGTGTAAGAATGTTGCAGCAAGGGATGTTCAATGCTTCCGTCGTGGATTGCTTCGTGGAAAATCTCTTCTAACCCCCAGGGTAAGCGTTTGATCGAATGGGTGTTGATCTTCAACCACAGCGTATGTCCCTCATTGGGCCATTTTCCTATCGGCATGGCGGCTAACTCGCGGAGCTGCGGCCAAGAAGTTGCAGGCGGGTTGCCGTGAGTCTTTACGTGTTGGTCGGTAAGCCAGCTAAAATGACGCGGAGGGCTGAGAATGGTGGAATCTGCCCACAGCGCCAGCATCAGCGCGACGATGTCGCGCAGCGGAACTCTGCCGAAAAGCGTGTTTCTCCAGCCCGCTGTCCCCTGTTTTATCGGTTCGATTGTGCCCTGCTCTAACCAAATTTGCGGCGGAGCGGCCTTGTAAAGGGGTAACTCCGGGGTTTGGCGTAGCGCGCG
>JALSSH010000353.1 GCA_026984385.1 Ardenticatenia bacterium
CACCTTGCGAAACTGCGCCAGATATTCGGTCAGCGAATGGCGCATATAGGCGCGCATCCGTGCGTCTACGACGGCCAGGGCAAAAGCGCTATGTTCCAGCGCAAAGGCCACCGCGCCGGTGCTGTCGGCCAGCTCCACCAAATAGCCCGCGCGCCCTAAAATGCCCGCAATATAACGCAGTTCATCCGGATCGCTGTTGGCGACTAAAATTCGCGGACCTTCGGGTGTTTCCGATGTATTTTCGGGCCGCACGCATCCCCCCTATGCCCGAATAATGAACATGCTTCCCACGCTTGTTCTACACGAATCCGTAAAGTTTGTAAAATGGGTCGGGTGGACTTTTTGCCCCAACGTTTGCCCGTCTTCCACCAGCACACATAGCGGAAAAGTGGAGGGCGGGAAAAAACGAATTTGCACCCGCTTATGCTAGGGGAGACGGGGTCAGTAAACACACGTATAGGGGGGTCTCAACTAACGCTTCACCGCGCCGTCTGCGATGGCTCGGGGTGGGGCAACGTCAGCGGCGGGGCGACTTCTTCCACCTGCAGACCGTAAGCCGCCGCCACCAGCTCCACAGGGTGCACCACGCGCGCCCCGCTCATCGCGCCGATCTGCCAGCGGCACGTTTCGGTATCGCAAGCGACCACGTCCGCCCCCGCGTCGTAAATTTGCTCGACCAGCTTCCAGCCCACCGCCTCGGCGATGTCGCGCTTTTCGGCCTTGTAGCCGTATGTGCCCGCGATGCCGCAGCATTCCGCGTCGATCTCCCACGCTTGCAGCCCGGGGATGAGCGCGAGCACCTCCAGCGCGGGGCGCCCCATGCCGTGCGCTTTGAGCTGGCACGGCGCATGATAGGGCAACTCGTAGGGCAGCGGTTGGAAGTCCAACGGCAAGCGGCCCTCGGCGTGCAGCTTGGCGAGAAACTCCATGAAGTCATACGTATGAGCCGCCACAACGCGCGCGTCCTCGTCGGTGAGGCCAAGTACATGCTCATAGTCGCCTTTGATCGCGGTCATACAACTGGCGGATGTGCCGACGATGGGGATGCCGCGCCGCGCGTAAGGGGCCAGGCGCTTGATGTTGGTGCGGGCGTAGCGGCGCGCCGCCGCAAAGTCCCCGTTGGATTGAGCGGGCAGCCCACAGCAAGTTTGGGGCGGCACTTCTACCACGAAGCCGATGTGTTCGAGCACAGCGACGGCCAATTTGCCGATGTGCGGTTCGTAGGTGTTGGTGGAGCAGCCGTGAAAATAGACCACGCGCGGGGCATCTTGGCGCGGCTTGGGGTGACGGCGGGCGTGCTTTTTCCACCAGCGGCGGAAGGTGTAGCCCGCCCAGCCGGGGAGCGGCGCGCGCGCAGAGATGCCGAACGTTTTTTCCGCCAGCCAGCGCAAGGGCCGATTGCGGATCGCCGCGTTGAGCAGCGGGGCAATGGGCGTACCCAACCGCCCCCAAAGCTCGTTGCGGCTGAGAAACCAATTGCGCAGCGAAAGGCCGTGTGTTTCCACCATCTGCGCTTTGGCTTGGGTGTTGATCTCCATCACGCGCACGCCGTGCGGACAGACCAACGTACACACGCCGCAACCGCTGCAATAGTCCACCGTGTGGTCCGGGGAGGGCGCGTTCGGCTCGCGGAGACGTTCGGCTTGCGGGCCGACGGTTTTCGGCCCGGGGAAAAGGGGCGTCACCGCCGCCACAGGGCAAGCCGCCGTGCAGATGTTGCACTTGAGGCAAGCGTCCGCCGTGAAGCGGGTTTCTGCCATCTCAAGCAAATTTAAGCCCGGGTGTGTATCGTGTTTGTGCATCGTTACCCCGCCGCCTCAGTCCAAATCCAGCGCCGCGTGCACGGCCCGCCAGGCCGTCGCCAGCGCGACCCCCTCCGCGCAACCATCCGTCAGCGGATCGAAGCCCGCCAACAGCTCACCCGCCGCGTGGACGTTTGTCAGCGCGGGCGCGCCTTCGGCGTTCAGCGGCTGCATTCGCGCATTTACGCGCACGCCCGCGCGGTGGATTGGGTGTCCTTGAGCGTCTAGCAGGCGCTCTTTGAACCAATCCGCGCGCCCTGTGCCCGTCGGCGCGACAACGGGCAGGCCGAAGATCGGCTCGCGCAGCTCTCCGCGTATGTTGCTTTGGATGCCGCCGTTATACAGCCCGCCCGTCGCCAGGATCACGTGGTCAGCGAGGAAGGTATTTACATGGCCGAGCGCGGCCACTTCCACGCCCGTACAGCGCTCATCTTCCAGCAAGGCGCGCGTTACGGCGTGCCCCACTTGGACACGCCCCCCTTTACGCAAAAGCCAGCGTCGCAGCGCGTTGGTCAGG
>JALSSH010000354.1 GCA_026984385.1 Ardenticatenia bacterium
CTCATTGGAAGCGCTCGGCGGAACGTGGCAACACATGGAAGAGATCGCGCGGCCCGACAATCTCACGGCCCTAGAACTTTATCGTATGGAAGCACGCTGCGCGTCGCCCTAAGCGTCTCCGCCGTCTTCGGCATCTTCTTCCAGCAGGGGACGCTTGAAGAAGATGCGAAAACCGCTGCTGTTGCGCATAAACGAGCCGACCGTGCCGACCATCTCCCACCCTTCGCGGCCCAGTTGAGCGATGGCGCGGTCACGGTTGGTGATGCCCACCCGCTCGCTCGGCTCGTCGGGGTGGTAAAAGAGAATATATTGGCGGTGCATCACCCCTTCGGCGATCTCTTGCCGCAGCTCGCAATACTCCCAACACACCATACGCCCATCGCTCACCACACACCTCCGCTCAGGCCAACGCCATTTCGACCGCCGCTTGCGCATGAATGGCCGTTGTGTCAAAAAGCGGGATCGCGGTGTGGCGTTGTTGTACCAGCATCACAATCTCCGTACAGCCCTCGATGATGCCCTGCGCGCCGCGCGCGTGCAAATCCGCCATGATACGCAAAAATTGCTCGCGCGACTCTTCTCGCACCACCCCGAGCACCAACTCGTCGTAGATCACGCGGTGGACGATCTCCTGATCGTCCGGCGGCGGCACGAGCACGCGCAAGCCGTGCTTTTCCGCCAGCCTGCCGGCGTAAAAAGGCTGCTGCATAGTGAACTTCGTGCCCAGCAAGCCGATGGTGTGCATTCCCTGCTGCTTGATGCGCGCGGCGGTGGCGTCCGCGATGTGCAAAAAGGGGATGGTGATGGCCGCCTCGATCTGCGGGGCGACCTTGTGCATGGTGTTAGTGCACAGCAGCAAAAAGTCCGCGCCCGCCGCTTGCACGTGACGGGCGGCCTCGGCCAAAGCTGCGCCCGCTTCGTCCCAATGCCCGGCGTGTTGCAGCTCTTCGATGGGCTGAAAGTCCACGCTGAGCAGCGCAATTTGTGCCGAGTGCAGCCCACCAAGCCGCTCGCGCACGCCTTCGTTGATCCAGCGGTAATAAAGCGCGGTACTCTCCCAACTCATGCCGCCGAGCAAACCTATCGTTTTCATCGCTTCTCCTTCCCGTTGCGCGTGCGTGTGGCTAATGGGAACATTCACCCCCACGCCAGCAGCCTGACGTTTGCGGTGATCGCGCGCTGGGCGCGCCGCCTAGCCGCGCTGCGCGCGGCTGACGCGCGGCGAAGGCCGCGCGTAGTGCGCCGTATGGCGCACGGGCGGCGCGCCCCCCGACGGCGAACGCTCCCCGGCAACTCGCCATTCCCGCCCCACACGCCGCACAATTGCGCTACAATACGCCCAACTGCCAAAGGATTGTAGCGCATGTCCACCAGAAAAACAGCGTACCGTCAAGCTCTGCGGCCCCTGCTCCACGCCGCGCTGCACAGCGAAGGGCTGTTGCCGCCCGACCAGTTCACGCTGGCGCGTTTCAGCGTCGACCGTCGGCGGCGCGCTCAGCTTTTTGACCCCGACATCGCGGCGTTGGAAGACTATCTGATCGATCACGGCGGGCTGCCCAACAAGCCGCTGGACTGGGGCTTGGTGGCGGCCTTCGCCGACGAGGTAGCCGCGCTTTGCAACGACGCGGACGTTTCGCTGCGATATAGCTACGTGGGCATGGAATGGCTGCTGTGGATACTGCGCCACCGCTATCCACCCGCGCTTTTCGGCGCGGACCCTGAATCACCGCTGCAATTACCCGAGCTTTGCGGCGTCGTAGCGTTGGGCGAGTGGGCGGTCGCTTTTCACCACAGCGAGGCGGGCGTGCAAGCGCTGTTGGAGCACGCCCAAAGTCCGTTGGCGCTGGTGCAAGAGGCTTCCGCGCGTGGGTTGCGGCGCATGTTGCGCGGGGCGTGGACGGCCACCTACGGGCGCCTGCACCGTCACGCGCTGGACGCCAACGCCGCCGCTTGGCGCACCATGATCGCCGCGCTGGCCGCTCCGGCCCTGCTCAGCACGCGCCCCCGCACGCTCGACGCGCTGGCGCTGTGCGGAGAAGCGCTCTCCTACTTGCGCCGTCTTTCTCCCCCTGCCGCTGAACGCCCTGAAACACGCGCGCTCGTTGATGCGCTGGGGGAAGCGCTCGCCGTTGCTGTCAGCGCCGCGCCGGAGATCGGCTTTGCGCAAATGTGGGCTTGGGCGGCCTGGGACGTGCCGACGGTCGCTGAGGCGCTGCGTGCCGCGCTGGAAAGCCCCCACCTGCACCCCTGGCAACCCAGCGTCAAGCGGCTACGCGCACGGCTGGCCCACGCGCCCCATTCCGCCGCG
>JALSSH010000355.1 GCA_026984385.1 Ardenticatenia bacterium
AAACCCAGCCGCTCCCGTTCCTGCTCGGCGTGCGCGATCAGGTCGAGGCTGCGCGCCACCACCGTTTCTACAGCCAACGGCCCTTCCTGCGTGCGGTCAACAGTCGGGTCAATGTGCAAAAGCGCGTAGCCCGCCTCCAACATCGCCGTAATGGACGCTTTGACCTCGGCGGTCGTTTGAGCCAAGCTGAGCTTGTCGCGCGTGTGCGCATCCTTCAGCCATTGCCCGCCGTGATCCAAACACGGGTACAAATCCTCGTGACAAGCGTACTTTTGCGCATACTGCCGCATCCGCGCCACAAATTGCGCAGGCGTCCACCCCGTATACCCACCGTCACGGTCCACTTGGTTCAACGTGGCCGCAAAAAACATCGGCGCGTCATTGCGCGCCGCCGCTTGTACCGCCGCCTCCAACACCGCATCCGAGTTCGGGCACACCGCCAGCAACGTCACATCAACGCCCTCATCACGCAACGCGATCAGCCGCTCAATCATCGCTTTGATCTTGCTCATGCGTCCCTCCCATAGCCCACGCACAAAGGCTCAACGGCGCGCGCGAGGTCGTCGCGTCTGCTCACACGGTGATCAGATAGACCCCCAGTTCTTGCACTTGGCGTGCGATCTCCTCGTCCAACCCCCGATCCGTGACCAGCGTGTTGATCGCACTCAACGAGCACAAACGCGCCAACGCCGAAAGGTGAAACTTGCTGCTGTCCGTCACCAAAATCGTATGCTCGCCGCGCTCCAAAAATGTGCGCAGAAACTCGGCCTCTTCCGGCGTCTCCGCGCTGACCCCGCGCTCCACCGAGACCGCCCGCGCCCCGATAATCACCTTGTCCACGCAAAGCTGTTCGAGCATCTGCCGCGCCAACGTGCCCCGCACCGCCAGCTCCTCCGGCGCAACCGTGCCGCCGAGCAAAATCAGCCGGTGATGCTCCTGGCGCAACAGCTCATGGACCACCAACAACGACTCTGTGATAATGGTCAGGTTCTGGTGATGGTTCAGATGTCGCGCCACCGCCAATCCGGTGCTGCCGCCCGCCAACAAAAGCGTTTCCCCGTCGCGGATCAACTCCGCCGTCGCCGCGCCAATGCGTTCTTTTTCGGCGGCGTGCTCATTTTGGCGCTGCAAAATCGGGATTTCGCTTGTGGCGACCGGCACAGCGCGCATCACGCCGCCATGCGTGCGCCGCACCAGGTTTCGCGCCGCCAAAGCGGCCAGGTCGCGCCGAATGGTCGTTTCGCTGACGCCGAAATGTGCGCTCAACTCCGACACCGTAATCCGACCGGCCTGGTTGACCAGTTGCACGATCTGCTCTTGGCGTTCCAAGGTCATCAATTCGGAGTGTGTCATTGGGGGTCTCCTACATGGTCCGAGCCGCGCACCTGCTCAGCTATCCAGCGGCGGATCGCGTCGGCAGAGGGGGCACCGGTCGCGCCGCCGAGTTGCGTCACGGCCTGCGCCCCACACGCCACCGCAAAGCGCAACGCTTCTTCCAGCGCTGCGCCTTCCAGCACCTTCGCATACAGAAAGCCCGCGTTAAAAGCGTCGCCCGCACCGGTGGTATCCACCACAGACACCGCCCACGAGGGAACTTCCACAAACGCGCGCTCGGGTTGTGGGGGCACGGCCAGTGCCCCCTTGCGGCCACGTTTGACCACCAGTGTACCACGCACCCAGCTCGCCAGCGCCCGCACATCTTCCGCACCGCCGAGCAACGCCTGCACCTCGTCCTCGTTGGGGAAAAAATAGTCGCATTCCGCCAACGTTTCGCGCAAGTACGGCAGCGCCGCCCAACGTCCGCTCGGGTCCCAACCGATATCCAGCGACGTAGTCAGCCCTCGGGCGTGCGCTTGGCGAAAGATGCGCGGCAGAGCGGGGCGCAAACGCTCTTGCAGCGCAAACGACCCCACGTGCACATGTGCATACCCCGCCAACAGCTCCGCCGTGACCGTCGAGCCGTCAAAGTCCACCATCACGCCCGGGTAAGTCAGCAAAGCGCGGTCGTGAGCATAGGTGAGCGCAATGGTCACCCCCGTTGCCCCGTCGGAAACGGTCTGCACACCGGCCACCCCCACGCCGTAGTGCGTCAATTGTTCCAACGTAAAGCGCCCGATGGTGTCGTCGCCGACCCAACCGACAAAGTCTACCGACGCGCCCAACGCCGCCAAACGTGCCGCTGTGATAGCGGACGAGCTGCCGAGCGTCATCCGAAAGTTCGTGCCGAGCAGCTCTTGCCCCAAAACGGGCAACGACGGCAACCCGCCCATCACCAGATCGACGTTTAGCTCACCCACCACCAAAACACGTCTCGCGCCCGGCTCCGTGCTCACCGCCTAGCTCCGCATCCACTCCGGCAAATAGGGCGCTTCCGCCTCGGCCATCTCGTCAAACATCGCCCGAATTTCCGCAGGCGCACAAACCGCCGCCGTCAGCGGGTCAACCATCAGCGCATAAAGCGCCGCCTCGCGGTCGTGTTCCAACACCGCCTGCGCCACCAAATCGTGTACGGCCATGTGCGCCGCGTCCAACGCGGCAAGCTGTGTCGGCAAGCGCCCGAAGTGGGTCGGTTGTACGCCGTTGGTGTCCACCAAACACGCCACCTCCACAATGCCGTCCTGCGGCAAATTGTCCACCAAGCCGGTGTTAGGCACATTGCCGTAAATCACGGTCGGGGTGCCACTTTCCATCGCCTCCATAATATAGGAGGCAAACTCCGGCCCGCGCTCGATCTCCAATGGATCGTCACCGCGAATGATGCGGCGCATTTCCTCGTCGGCTTCTTGCCGCCAACGCGGCCAATTGTTGGCATAAAAACCGCTTTCGCCGCGATATTCCGAGCGCGTGTATTTTTCCAACAGATCGGGACGCTTGCGGAAGTACGGCACATACTCCGAAACATGCCCGCTGCTTTCGGTCGGAAAGGCGCCCAGATGCAACATCAGCTCAAAACGCACCGGATCGCGCTCGTAGATTTGCGGCTCGCGGGCGCGTTCACGCAGACGCGGATACATATCCTCGCCGCGATAGGTCAGCTCCACCAGCCAAGCCAGATGATTGACCCCCGCTGCCCGATAGCGCAACTCCGCGTAGGGCACGCCCAGATAGTCGGCCAACTCTTCCGCTGTGTGCGGGATAGAGTGACATAGCCCCACGATCGGCAACGACGAGGCGCGTACCCCCGTCAAACAGGTGATGGACATCGGGTTGGTGTAATTGAGCACCAGCGCGTCGGGCGCCATTTTTTCCGTGTCCGCCAAAATATCCAACCAAGCGGGCAACGTGCGCAACGCTTTGAAGATACCGCCCGGGCCAATCGTATCCCCGATGCATTGATCCACGCCGTATTTCAGCGGAATATCGTAATCGTGGCGCACGTTTTCCAGCCCCGCCACCTCAATCGTGTTGATCAAATAGTCCGTGCCCGCCAACACATCCCGCCGCTCGGTAGAAGCCTCGACACGCCAATCCTTGCCGGACTGCCTAACGGCCAGTTCGGTCACTTGCCGGATCAGCTCCAAGCGCTCGGCGTCAATATCCACCAGCGCAAAAACGCCGCTTTCCAACGACGGCGTGGCAAGAATATCTGTGACGATTTCATACGTGAAGACCGCGCTACCGGCCCCAACAAAGGTAACTTTTGGCATCTCGTGTCCTCGCAATACGCTCTTGTGAACCCCTGCGTGTTTCTGTCATAGTAGCGAGTTTACAAGCCCAAGTCAAGCAAATTCGCGCACAAACGAGCACAAAACGAGCACGAACAGGTTGACATAGCGCCTATTTTATGCTTTGATATGCTCAAGTGAGCACAATATAACGCCCAGATGAGCATATCTGCCGAAAAAGTTGGGGCCGCCATGCCATCAGACGATCTCCCACTCCGCCAATTTCGTCCACGCGCGCGCCTGGTCGTCAAGCAAACGCACGTCCAAAAACCGCGCTTTCCGGTCGTGGACGCGCATAACCACCTGGCAGAGCCTTTTGGGGGCGGTTGGGACAAACGCCCGCTCGCCGCACTGCTCGACCGCTTGGACGAGGCAGGCGTGCGCGCCTATGTAGACCTGGACGGCGGCTGGGGCGAGAACATCTTGCACCGCCACCTAGACCATTTCAAAGCCGCCGCACCGGAGCGCTTCCAAATTTTCGGCGGGGTGGACTGGAACGCCTGGCCCGAGCACGGCGACCGCTTCGGCGAATGGGCCGCCGAACGTTTGCGCGCTCAGGCTGCGCGCGGCGCTGAAGGGTTGAAGATATGGAAGCCCTTCGGGTTGCACGTGCGCGATCAACACGGCGAACTCGTCAAGGTGGATGACCCGCGTCTCTCCCCACTTTGGGAAACGGCGGGCGAGCTGGGGCTGCCTGTGATGATCCACGTGGCCGATCCGGTCGCCTTTTTTGACCCACTGGACGAAACGAACGAACGTTGGGAAGAGCTACACGAACACCCGGATTGGCATTTCCCCAGCCCGCCCTACCCGCCCTTTATGGCGATTATGGAAGGGTTGGCGAATTGGGTTGCGCGCCACCCCCAAACCACCTTCATCGGCGCACACGTGGGATGTTATGCAGAAAATCTCGCTTGGGTCGGGGCGATGCTCGACCGCTGCCCCAATTACTACATTGACATCAGCGCACGGATCGGAGAACTGGGCCGCCAGCCGTATACCGCGCGCCGCTTCTTCTTGCGCTACGCCGACCGCATCCTCTTCGGCTCGGATATGGGGCCGGACACAGAGAGCTATCGGATAATGTACCGCTTTTTGGAAACCGACGACGAATACTTCAACTACAACGTCGGAGACATCCCCCAACAAGGGCGCTGGTACATCTACGGCTTGCACCTGCCCGACGACGTGCTGCGCAAGGTCTATCACCAAAACGCCGAGCGCGTGCTCGGGTTTAGCACCCAGAACGATAAGGACATGCCATGAGCACACCAGGACACCACACCCGCCGCGAAATTTTCAGCCAGCCGGAAGTTTGGGCGGCTACTTTGGCGCGGCTGCAAAAACAAAGCGCCGCTTTGCGCGCCTTTTACGCTGAGGGCCGTTACGACGCGCTAATCTTTACCGGCTGCGGCTCGACCTACTACCTGGCGTTGGCCGCAGCCACCGCCAGCCGACCGTTGCTCGGTCTGCCCACCATCGGCGTCCCTGGCTCGGAGGCCTGGCTCTATCCGGAAGGCGTCTACCCGCCCAAGCGTCGCACGCTGTTGGTCGCGGTCAGTCGCTCCGGCGAAACCACCGAAACCATCCGCGCTGGCGAGGCCTTTTTAGCGGCGGGGCGTGGCGACTTTGTCACGCTGAGTTGCTACCCGGACTCTACGTTGGCGCAAATGGGCGCGCTGAATGTGCACTTGCCGGAAGCGCAAGAGCAAAGCGTCGCGCAAACGCGCGCCTTTTCCGCGCTCTATCTTGCCACCGTCGCGCTGGTCGCGTTGTGGGCGGGGCAAGAGGAGTTGTTGGCACAAATGGAGCGCCTGCCCCAAGCCGCCGCGCGCTTGCTAGAACGTTACGCCGAGCTGCCCGCCCAATGGGTGCACCGAGAAACGCTCGACCGCTTCTACTTTTTGGGGTCGGGGCCGCGTTATGGGCTGGCTTGTGAGCTGAGCTTGAAGATGAAAGAAATGTCGCTCAGCCACAGCGAGCCGTTCCACTTCCTGGAATTCCGACACGGGCCGATGTCTATGGTCACGCCCTCCACCTTGATCGTAGGGCTGCTTTCCGAGGCCAACCGCGCCGCCGAACAAGCCGTGCTGGAAGAGATGCGCGCGCGGGGGGCGCAAGTGCTCACACTGGCCGAAACGAACGCCGACGTGCCGTTGCAATCGGGAGTGACAGAGCTGGTGCGCAACGCGCTCTATCTCCCTATTGGGCAGTTGATCGCATTTGAGCGCGCGCTCTATAACTCGCTCGACCCGGATCATCCGCATAACCTGAACGCTGTTGTCACACTCTAACACACGGGCGCTTGGAAAGGAGGAGGCGCAACCCGACAGGATAAAAACGCTCGCACACATTCCGCAGACCGAACACAATGCACGTTTACCGAGTTATGTAGATTTTTGAGGAGCGAAACCATGTTCAAACGACTGATCAGTATCGCCGTGTTGCTGGCCGTAGTGCTCGGTGTGGCCGGTATCGCGCCGCGTGGCGCTGCCGCTCAAGAGGAGGTCAAATTGCGTCTATGGGCACACCAAGAAGGCCCGTTTAACGACGCGATCCAGGCTTTGATTGACGCTTACACCGCCGAGCACCCCAACGTCTCGATCGAGATGGAAACGTTCGAGTACGAGCTTTACATCCAAACGCTGCAAACGGCTATGCCTGCGGGAGACGAAGCGGACATTATCGAGATGTTCGGCACGTGGACGTGCAGCTACGCCGACCGCCTGGCCCCGATGCCGGAAGCCATGGCCGCCGACTTCGACCCGACGGCTTTTTACCAAGCCACCTTTGACGGCTACGTTTGCGACGACGCCGTGCGTGGGCTGCCCTTTGAGTTCAATATGGAATACGGCGCGGTGCTGGTCAACAAAGGCATGTTCGAGACCGCAGGGCTGGACTTCCCGCCCAAATGGGAAAACTGGGATCAATTGGTGGAAGACGCGCTGAAGATGGTGCAAACCCAAGACGGGCAAATGACCGTTGCCGGTTATCACTTCCTCAGCGCGGATGCCGTCGTTTTCTCCTTCCTGGCAGAAATCTTGCAGCGTGGCGGAAACTATTGGAACGAAGACCAAACCGCCTTCAACTTTGACTCGCCGGAAGCTATCGCCGCTCTGGAGCACTTCAAGAGTATGGTCGATGCCGGTGTGGTTGACCCTGTGCTCTTCAACGACGACGCCAATTGGGGCGGGGACGCCTTCTTCACCAACCAAGCCGCCATCGTGCTCATCGGCCCCTGGGCCGTCGCTTATGGGCTGGACTCCTTCCCGGACTTCGGCGCATTCGGTGAAGCCTTCGACTATGTGGCACTGCCCGCGTTGGGCGATGAACCGAAATTCGCGGCGGACTCGGGTTGGGGGTTGGTTGTTTCGCAAAACAGCGCCGCGACCGACGTCGCTTGGGACTTCGTGCAATTCGCCACCGCCAACGCGGATAACGCCCTGCTCTTCAACACCACCACCGGCACGATCCCCGCGTTGCGAGAAGTGGCAGAAAACGAGGACTATCGCGCCCAATTGCTGGAAGCCTCGCCGCAACTGGAAACGGTCTTGCCGCTGTTGCCCTACGGCAGCTACATCGGCAATATGCCGGACCGTGACCTGGTCTTCTACGACATCGTCTACCCCTATATCCTGGATATGCTCCAAGGGCTGATGAGCGTGGAGGATGCGGCAGCTTTTATCAACGAGGACGCAAACGCCACTTTTGAATAGAGCGCGTTTCGCCGAAGAGTGTGTCGGCCAGGGGGGCTACGCTTCCCTGGCCGCCGCTCAACCCGAAGGGCCGAATCTATGGACACAATAGACCTGCAAGCGTATATGCTCTATTGGGGAATGATCGGCGCGCTGGTTGGCGCTTCTGTGACCCCATTGGTCTACGACCGCCGCCACCGCAACCCCTGGACGGGCGCGTTGATCGGGCTTTTTGTCGGCGTCGTCTCAGCGGAAGCCTTTGGCTGGCTGACGTTACGATTGCTACTCGAACGCTGGAGTGGCGCGGCGTTGTTGAGCTTGCTCGGCTGTTTGGTGCTGCTGATCCCTTTGTGGTGGTCGGTGCCGGAACGCTCGCGTAAAGGCTTCCAACAACGCGGTTTTGTCTCCAGCAGCATCAGCCCGCTGATGTTCTATTTGCTGACGATGAGCATTTTCCCCTTTTTGTGGGCGATCATTTTGGCTTTTTTTGACTATAGCCCGCGCCGTGTAGGCGGCCCGATTTTGGGGCTGGGCGAAGACAACCCCTTTGTGGGGCTGGCGCACTTCCAAGAAATGTGGGTCGGCCACACACGCAATGCCCGCATGTTCCAAAACAGCATGAACAACACGTTGCTTTTTGCAATGATCATCTTGCCGCTGAACTTGGCGATCACTTTGCCCCTGGCCGCGCTGATCGAATCGGTCCATGAACGGCTTAAGCCGTTGTTCCGCGCGGTGTACTTCTTGCCGGTGGTCACCTCTTCGGTGGGCGTCGCGGTGATGTGGGGTTACATCTTCCACGCCCAATATGGCTTGCTAAACCAGGCGCTCAAAGCCTTTGGGATGACGCCGATTGCGTGGTTGCAAGACCCGCGCGTCGAGATATTAGGCATTCCGGCGGCCATGTTTGCGGTGATCGTGGCCTATTTGTGGCAAGATTTCGGCTATAACTTGATCATCTTCATCGCGGCCTTGCAAAATATCCCCATCTCGCTCAAAGACGCCGCGCGCGTAGACGGCGCTTCTCCGGCCCAAGTTTTTTTGCACGTGACCCTGCCGCTCTTGCGCCCGACGATCATGGTCACCTCGGTGCTGACGATGATCTCATCCTTCCAAGTGTTCGACATCATCCAGGTGATGACCAACGGCGGCCCGGGGCGCATCGGCAAAACCGACGTGGTGGTGCTGGAAATTTACAAAAACGCCTTCCGCTACGAGCGTATGGGCTGGGCAGCGGCGATGGCGTTGGTGTTGTTTGTGCTGGTGCTGCTGGTAACCACTGCACAGCGTTGGCTGCTGCGCACCACATGGGAGTATTGACGTGACCACAACCGAGATCGCCCAAAGTAGAGAGGCCGCCGTTGCGCGACGTAAGCGTTTGGTGCGGCAAATTTTCTCCCGCAGCACGGTCTATACGGTGCTCCTGATCGGTTGCTTGGTGACCGTGATCCCGTTCGTGTGGACGTTGCTCGCGTCCTTCAAAACGCACGAGGAGATCATCAACCCCACCCATCAGACGTTTTTCCCGCGCCATTTCACCACCGAAAACTATCACACTATCCTAACCGACCCCACCTTGCCGCTGGCGCGCTTCTATTTCAACAGCGCTTTTATCGCCATTAGCAACGTCATTTTGCTTTCGTTCACCAGCTCGTTGTGGGGATTTGTTTTCGCCAAATACAATTTCCGCTTCAAACGCCTGCTTTTTGGCTATATCCTCGCCACCATGATGATCCCCTTTCAGGTGACGATGATCCCCTCCTATTTGATCTTGCTCAAATTCGACCTAACCAACAAGCTCTTGGGGTTGGTGGTGTTGAGCTGGTTTGACGCTTTCGGCATCTTCCTTTTGCGCCAATTCATCAGCAGCATTCCCGATGAATTGCTCGACGCGGCACGTATTGACGGCGCGACCGAATGGGGCATCTATTGGCGCGTGATCCTGCCGCAACTGGGGCCGGTGCTGGCGACCTATGCGCTGATGGTCTTTATGTGGAACTGGAACGCTTATCTCTGGCCGTTGATCGTGTTGCGCGACGTGAACGTGCGCACCTTGCCGATTATCCTGACGTGGTACAACAACCGCCACACCAGCGATCTCGGCCTGCAGATGGCGGCCTCCGTCTTGATCGTGATGCCGATCTTGCTGGTGTATCTGTCCTTACAACGCTACGTAGTGCGTGGGTTCACGCTTTCCGGCTTCAAGGGCTAGGGGGAGGTGCAGATGCAAAAACTACGCTTGGGGGGCGTGGTGTTGGGGCTGATCGTGGCGTTGTTCGGCGCCACGTTGCCGTTGCGCGCCCAAGAGACCACGCCGAAACGCGATTGGGGCGCGGTGAACGATTACATCATCCAACTTCAACGCGCGCGGGTAGAAAGGCTCGGCAAAACCGCCTATGACTTGGTGCTGACCGACATCGCCATTTCCGGCAACTCGCGGGAACGTGTTCAGCAGCTCCGCAACAGTGAAGGCGGCCCCAAGCTGGTCGTGGCCTATATGAGTATCGGGCAGGCGGCCAACTTTCAATATTACTGGCAGAGCGGTTGGACCAGCGGCCACCCTGCTTGGATCGGCGAGCCGGACGGCACGTGGGCGGGCGATTTTTGGGTGCACTATTGGGACCCCGCCTGGCAAGAAATCATCCTAACGGGCGAAGATTCCTACCTGGACCGGATCATTGACCTCGGTTTTGACGGCGTGCTGCTGGATCGGGTTGACGCGGCCACCTATTATGAAGAGCAGGGGCGCGAAACTGCCTACCGCGAGATGGCGGACTTTGTGATCGCCATCGCCGAGCACGCCAGAGAACGCTCGCCGGAGTTCGGCGTCTTCACCATCAACGGAGAGGACATCGCGCTACGCTTTCCGGACTACATGGACGCAGTGACCGGCATCTTGGTTGAGGATTTGTACTACGGTTATCCGCGCGACCACGAGCCTTCGCCGCCGGAATGGACGGCAGAACGTGAGCAGATGCTCGACCGGTGGGTTGCGGCAGGGAAATTGGTGCTCACGGTGGACTACACGCTCCGCCCAGAGCAAATTGACGACGCTTACAAGCGCTCACAGGCACGGGGGTATATTCCCTACTGCGCGGATCGTGGGTTGAGCCGCACGCTGATCCACAAAGGGCACGAGCCGGACTAGAGGCAGATTTTCGCGGTGTCAATTCGGCCACAAAGCGCGCCCCCTTGTCTCGCGCAAAGGGGCGCGACGTTGTTTAGGGCAACAAAACGCCCCACCCATATCACCAACATATCGCTAGAGAACGTAACCGCCCCGCTCCGAACACAGCCCCCCCTTGCAAAATAGAAAATTTGTTCGTATCCTTAGGCTGCGCCGATTTACAGAGCTGACGCGCCAAGCTATACTTAGCGCCGCATGTCCACGCAAACAAGACAGGGGCGCATCGGTGGAAAT
>JALSSH010000356.1 GCA_026984385.1 Ardenticatenia bacterium
ATTGGATCAGCGCGGCTTGGTTGGCGCTGAGCACGCTGACGGCTATGGCAACGCACCACTATCCCGCTCCCGTGCTGCCTGCCGAGGGTCATTCGCCGCTGCGGATATTGCGACGTTCCGACGTGTTAGTGGCGCTGGGCCTTTTGACACTGGGCTTCACCGCGCTTTTGATCGGCCAACCGCTTTCCGCCCAATATCTGGAGGAGGTGCACAGCTATTCGCGCACGGCCATCGGCATCTTCGGCTCGTTGAGCGCGCTGGGCACGACGGTTTTTAGCGTGCTTTTGGGGCGCGCGCATCCCTGGCACGGCTTCTTTTTGGGGCTGATTTTGGCGGGGTTGTCGTTTGTGCTTTTTGTCAGCAGCGGGGCGTTGTGGGTGGTGGTGTTGGCCGTGTTTCTGCTCGGCGCACACTATGCAGTCCGTCCGCTCGCTTCGGCCATCATCGAGCCGCTGGTGGAAGCGCACCAACGCGGGGTAGCCTTCGCGTTGGTGGAGATGCTGGTCGGGCTTGCAGCTACCGGTGGGCCGACCGTCGCCGGCTTCCTTTACGCTTATGACCCGCGCAGCCCCTTTGTAGTGGGCGCGTTGGGCGTTGGGGCGGTGTTGGCGTTGGCCGCCGTGCTGCGCCGAAGCGAGCGCGCCTCGCGGCGGAACGCTACGCTTGCCGCTGCGTATAGCAAGATAGAGCGCGCCCGATAGCCGTAGCGCCCTAAGGAGGTAACCATGACCCCGCCTAAACGCAAACGCTCCGACCCGCCCGCCAACCCGGATTTGGTGACGCAGCTCTTGCGCCAATTGGTGTTGGTGTGGCGTCTGCTTTTCGACCGCCGCGTGAGCTGGAAAAGCAAGCTCATCCCGCTGGGCGTGTTGGCGTATATCGTCTCCCCGCTAGACTTTCTGCCGGATATCCTTTTCCCCATCGGCATAGCGGATGACGTGGGGGTGTTGATCTTCGGCTTGCAGTTCTTCATCCAAAGCGCGCCGCCGGACGTGGTCGAAGAGTTGCGCGTCGGCAAGCACAAGCGCCCGCACATCATCGAAGGCGAATATTCCGTGCAAGAAACGCCGCCCACCGAACACCCCGCCGAACACCATTAACCCACAGGAGCTTGCCCACGATGCTGATCGGCATTCTTTCCGACACGCACAACAACGCCCACAACACCCAGATCGCGCTACAAACGCTCCACGAGCGGGGTGTGGCGCGCCTCATCCATTGCGGCGACATCACCACGCCGGAGATCGTCTACCTTTTCAGCGGGTGGCACGTGCTTTTTGTGTGGGGCAACGGCGACCACGACAAAGAAGCGCTCAGCGCGGCGGCCCAAAGCATCGGCGCGCCGCCGCCGCAGATGGTGCACACGTTGGAAGTTGAGGGCGTGAAGATCGCCGTCACGCACGGGCACAAACACGGGGTGCTCGCCGACTTGATCAGCTCGGGGGACTATGCGTATGTGTGTCATGGGCACACGCACTTACGCAAAAACGAGCCGCGCTCGCCTTACAACGTGCGCGTGATCAACCCGGGCGCGCTGGGCGGCGTGAAGCTGCAAACGCGCTCGGTGTGCGTATTGGATACGAATAGCGCGCAGGTGGAATTTATCGAATTTCCGGCGTTGTAGGAGGTCAGCACTCAACCGCTGGCCCCGAACTCCCGATAGCTTTGCACCTCTTCCAACGCCGAAAGCGTGTCTTGCAAAGAAGCCACTTCGTCGCGGATTTCGCTTTGCAAGCGGCGCGTGCGGGCGCTATCCACATCCTTCGCGTCCAACAATTGCACCTGGGTATAAACCGTGCCCAGCGCCGAAAGCGTGTGATCGAGCTGGATATCGGCGCGCTTGAGGTTATTTTCCAGCGCTTGCAAATTAGCCAATTGTTCTTCGATGGTGCGGATGGTTTGCTCCAGCTCGGCGCGCACGGCGGGGTCGCTTTCGCTGCGCAAACGGCGCTGGAGGCGTTGTAGCTCGTAAGGGACCATCCGACGGTCACGGGTTAACACGCGATTGGCCTCGAAGGAATCCAAGCGGCGCGCCAAGTTGTAGATGTGCGCGATCCAATCGTTGACTTCATCCGCCGTCGTCTCAATGCTGCGCCGCATTGCGCCACGATGTTGCCGCGCCGCTTCGCGGATCAGGCGCTGATATTCCAGCGCGCGCTTGACCCTTTCGCGGGCGGTTGGGTTGCGGATGTCGTCCGGGTCAAAACGCTCGCTGAGCATAGCGCTGACAGCGCGTTGGGACGCTTGCGGATCGGTGATCGTCGCGCCCAAATAGAGCGCTTCCGCTACCGCTCCCAAAACAAGC
>JALSSH010000357.1 GCA_026984385.1 Ardenticatenia bacterium
GACCCGGTCACTTTTCGGGTGCTTCCCTGGACGGGCAACGGCGAGCAAAAATTGCGGGCACGCATCATCTGCGACGTACACAATCCGGACGGCAGCCCCTTTGAAGGCGATCCGCGCTATGTGCTCAAGCGCGCGGTGGCGCACGCTGAGGAAATGGGCTTTATGTACAATGTCGGGCCGGAGCTGGAATTTTTCCTCTTCCGCGATGTGGGCACGCAAGCCGTCCCGCACGACGTGGGCGGCTATTTTGATTTTTCCCCGGGCGACGAGGCCCAGCGTGTGCGCAGCGACATTGTGGAGGCGCTGTTGGCGCTGAAAATTCATGTGGAAATGGAACATCACGAAGTCGCCATCGGCCAGCACGAGATCGATTTTCGCTATGAACACGCGCTGCACGCAGCGGACAACTCCGTGACGTTCAAATACACGGTGAAAGGGGTGGCGGCCAAGCATGGGCTTTTCGCTACCTTCATGCCCAAGCCGGTTTTCGGGGTCAACGGAAGCGGAATGCACGTTCACCAAAGCCTGGCCGACCCCAAGAGCGGCCAAACCCTGATGTACGATCCGAACGGGCGCTTTGGGCTTTCGGAGGCTGCGCAGCAATTCGTGGCCGGTCAATTGGCACATGCGCGCGCGTTGGCGGCAGTGGTGGCCCCAACGGTCAATAGCTACAAGCGCCTGACCCCGGGCTATGAGGCGCCGGTATACGTGTGCTGGGCACAGCGCAACCGCTCCGCCCTAATCCGCGTGCCGCGTTATTCCCCGGGTCGCGAACAGGCTACGCGCGTTGAGCTGCGCTTCCCGGACCCAAGCTGCAACCCCTATTTGGCTTTTGCGGTCATGTTGGAAGCCGGACTGGACGGCATCGCGCAAAAGATGCAGCCGCCCGAGCCGGTCAGTGACGATGTCTTCCATTGGACGGAAGCCGAGCGTCAGGCGCACGGGGTAGATGTGTTGCCCGGGACGCTTGAAGAAGCGCTCGATGCGTTGGAGCAAGACGAACTTTTGCAGCGCGCGTTGGGCGAACACGTCTACGAGCACTATATGCGCGCCAAGCGTGCCGAGTGGGACGAGTATCGTATCCACGTTTCCGATTGGGAACTGGGACGCTATCTGCACTCTATCTAACGCGCTCGAACGCGCGCCGCTTGCCAATTCCGCAAAGGGCAGCCGCAAGGTTGCCCTTTTGGTGTATAGTGGACGGGCAGACCGGGCCAATAGACGGAAAGGAATAATGCCAACGATGGGATCACAAAGTAGCGCGCATCACAAAGCGCAAGCGGCCCAAAAAGGGCCGCTTGCGGTGGCGATCGTCACGGTGAGTGACACCCGCACACCCGAAACCGATGTCAACGCGGCTTATCTCCGCGAGCAGATCGCCGCCGCCGGTCATACGGTGTGCGCTTATCGCTTGATCAAAGACGAGCCGGAACAAGTCGCCACCGCGCTGGATGATGTTTTGGCGGCAGGCGCGCAAGCGGTGCTCTTTAACGGCGGCACGGGCGTTTCTCGCCGCGACCGCACCTTTGACGCGCTCAGCCGCAAGCTGGAAAAGACGCTGCCGGGCTTTGGCGAGCTTTTCCGCATGTTGAGCTATGAACAGGTCGGGGCGGCGGCAATGCTTTCGCGGGCGGTGGCGGGCGTCTATCACGGCGCGGTGATCTTCTCGACGCCCGGCTCACCGGCGGCGGTGCGGCTGGCGTGGGAAAAGCTGATCGCGCCCGAACTCGCACATCTGGTTTGGGAACTGGGGCGCTGATCACGTTGGCGAGCGAGGCCAAACCCGCTATGATCCCAGCATGAGCGAAGAACAGAAATTCCCCATCAAAAAACGGCGCGGCCCCGACCAGAAAATATGGTACGTGGTGGCGCACGCGGTGGATATGACCACCGCGTCCATCCCTGCCGGGTTGCTTCGCAGCGCGGGCATTCCGGTGTTTCTCTTCCGAGAAGCAGCGGGTCAAAGCGCGCTCCCCCTTTCGGTGGGCTTGTTGGGCGGGGTGGACGTGGCCGTGCCGGAAGCGTTTTATGCCGAGGCGCTGGCGCTGCTCGAAGCCGACGACGAGCCGTTGGACGAATTGCCTCCGCAGGCTTCCGAGCCGCCGCAAGACGATTGAGGCGGAGGAGTGCGGATGGCGTGGCGCATCGGCGCGCCCTTGGGAAACGGGCGCGGATGTTGGCGAGGGCTGCTGGCGCCAGCCTTCGGCGTGTTGCTGTTGTTGGTTTGGGATATGACGGCGAGCGCGGGACTCTACGCACGTTTTATCTTGCCGCCGCCGCAA
>JALSSH010000358.1 GCA_026984385.1 Ardenticatenia bacterium
TGCACCTTCCCAACAAGCGTTCGGCACAGGGGGGAAAGAGCAGCCGCGCCCTCCTCGTCGGCGGCACATTGCACATTGCACACCTCCCGCCCGCTTGCTATGATCGCAGCAACATACACTGGGGGAAACGCCATGAGCGGCGGCAAAAAACTATCGCGGCGGGAATTTTTGGGTCTGGCGGGGCTGAGCACGCTGGCCGGTGGGATCACATGCCTGGCAAGCGCGCTGAGCGCCTGGCTGCTGAGCCGCCCGCCGATCCCCTCCCCCACCCTGCCCCCGAGCCGTCCCCCTTACGCCAAGCACATTCAACGCCCGCCGATAGTCACGCGGGAGGATTGGGGTGCGAGGCCGCCAAACCACGATGCGAAAAACGAGCACGGCTTTTTCAGCGCGGAAAATCCGGAGGGGTGGCGCGTGTATCAAGACGATCTACGCGCGATCTATCGGACGGTGGTGGTGCACCACGCCGCAGAGTATAAAGGCGACGATCTAAGCACGGTGCGGCATATCCAAGATGAACACATCGAGGAACGCGGTTGGGCGGATGTGGCCTATCATTTTCTGGTGGGCAAGAGCGGGCGCGTTTTTGAAGGGCGGGCGTTGAACGTGCGCGGGACGCATGTGGAAGGCTATAACACGGGGAGCGTGGGCGTGGTGTTTTTGGGACGCTATGACCGCGAAGTGCCCCCCTCACCACAGATCGAAGCCGGGCAGCAACTCATAGACTGGTTGGCGCTGTTCTTGGAACTCACGCACTTGGCCGGGCACTTTGAGTTCAACCCGACCACAGAGTGTCCCGGGCGCTATCTGATCCCGTACCTGGATGGGTTTGCGCTTTCGGCGGGTTTGGCGCGTGGAACAGGCGGTTACGTGCCCCCGTCGTGAGGGTTGCGCACCGCCGATCTCGCTCTTGTCAGCGGGGGCGATGCTGCGCTATACTACGGGCGCAATCGGGGTGTGGCGCAGTTGGCTAGCGCGCTGCGTTTGGGACGCAGAGGTCGCCGGTTCAAGTCCGGCCACCCCGACCTTTTTTGGCCTCCCCGCGTTTCAAATGCGGTTCTCCCGTTCGCGCCCCAACTTCGCGGCAGCTTCCCTCATACGCTCCGGCGCAACGCTAATGTAAACGGTAGTGGTGCGCCAGGAACGATGCCCCAGATACTTTTGAATTTCCAAAAGCGAAAAGCCCGCACGGTGTAAGCGTGTGCCGACGGCATGGCGCAAGCTGTGTGGATTGATCGTGTGCGGCAAGCCTGCATCTCGCGAGCGACGCTTGAGCACCTGATAAACCGCTTGAGGGGTAAGCGGTCGGCCTTTTGAGGTAACAAAAACGCGGTCGGTTTCGCTGGCAGGCCGTACCCGTAGCCAGGCCGCTATTGCCCGTGCGGTTTCCTCGTCAAAGTAGCGCACAACTCGCACATCACCTTTTCCCCAGACGTAAGCCCGACAAGCGGATAGCTCTAAGTCCTGCAGCCGAAGATTGCTCACATCAGCGCGCCGGCAACCACTGCGCGCGAGCAGCAGGACGATGGCGTAATCCCGTACACCGGCAGCACGCGCGGCGGCGAGCAAGGCTTCTACGTCGTCTTCGTGGGCGGCTTTGCCGTCGGCGGTATCGGTGGGGCGTGGATTGGGCAAGAATGCCGCAGGGGAACGCTCCAGCACTCCGTTTTTGACCAACCAGTTGAAGAAAATCTTCACGGTCTTGATACGACGGTACACCGTCCAGGGGGAAAGTGGAGCGTATTCAGCGGGACGCTTGGGATGGTTGGCGTATTTCACGTTTTGGGTGCGCATATTTTGTACCCAGCGGCCAACGTCTTGCTCGGTGATAGTGCGAACGGAACACTCAGGGCCGATATAGGCCTCAAAGCGATGAAGCGCCTTGCCATAGGAACGCTGAGTTGCGGGTTTGTAGCGCAGCAAGAAGCCCTCTATGGCCTCACGAGTTTGCATGTCTATTAGCTCCTTTTTTGCACAAACCGCGCCCAATATCCATCAACAAAGCATAGATCGATTAGCGCTAATGCGCATAGATCAAGGTGAGCGACGTGAGCAACAACCTGATCCAGAACTCATTCCAAGTTCCGAACGCCTATATCGACCGGCTGATGCCGCTCCTCACGGATGGTGAGTTCCGTGTACTGATGGTTTCGTTGCGTCATCACGGGCGACCGATGGGGCTGCAGGACTTTGTGCAAGCGCTGGGTCGGGAAGCGCACGCCGTCGCTGCCGCGCTAAACGGGTTGCTCCGTTACGGCGCGATGGAGATGGAGAAACTC
>JALSSH010000359.1 GCA_026984385.1 Ardenticatenia bacterium
AATGTCGCAAGTGGTACGCACGATGATAAGCTGTCCCCACTGCGGAGCGCGTTTCCCTGCTGTGGTGGAGCAGATCGTGGACGTGGGGCTGGACCCGCAAGCCAAGGAACGTTTGCTTGCCGGACGCATCAACATGATCACCTGCCCGAATTGCGGGCACACCGTGGCGGTAGAAACACCGCTTGTTTACCACGACCCCCAAAAAGAGCTGCTGATCCTTTATGTGCCGATGCAACTGGATATCAGCACCGAAGAACGCGAGCACCTAATCGGTGAGCTGACGCGCCGCATCACCGACAATCTGCCCCAAGAACAACGCAAAGCCTATTTGCTCCAGCCCAAGCAGGCGATGACCATCCCGGGCATGATCGATATGATCTTGGAAGCGGACGGCATCACCGCCGAGATGCGCGAAGAGCAACGGGAAAAGTTGCGCGTGATGGAAATGTTCTTGATGCTGCGTCCGGACGCCTGGCCGAATATGCTCCAAGAGCAAGCCGAGCATATTGACGCGGAGTTTTTGCAGTTGCTCTTGCTCCAAGCGCAAAACGCCGCCGAAACCGGCAAGGACGACATGGCAAATAGCCTTTTGGCGCTCTATAACTTCCTGATGGAAAACAGCGAGGCCGGGCAAGAACTAGCGCGCGCGGCTGCCGCTCAACAGGAAGCGATCCAGCAGGTGTCCGCCGAGCTGGAGGCGCGGGGTGCGCAGTTCACACGCGATGACCTGATGCAAATGGTGCTGGACTACGCGGACGACGACGACCGTTTGCAGGCGTTGGTCGGGCTGATGCGTCCGGCGCTGGACTACTACTTCTTCGAGCAGCTCAGCGAGCGTATCCGCCAGGCACAAGGTGAAGAACGCGACGGACTGATGCGTCTGCGGGATCGGCTTTCGGAGCTGACGCAGATCATTGACCAACAAACCCAAGCCGTGTTGCAACGCGCCACCGAGACGCTGCGCGTGATCCTCAACAGCGAAGACCTAGACGCCGCGATCCGTCCGCGTCTGCACGAGATCGACGACACGTTCTTCGCCGTGCTGCAAGCCAATTTGCGCGCCGCCGAGGAACGTCACGACCAACGCACGTTCGAGCGCTTGCAAGAAGTTTTCGCCCATGTGTTGGAAGCACTGCGGGAAAACGCGCCGCCGCAGATCAAGCTGATCAACGAGGCGCTGGAAGCCAAAAGCGAAGACGAAGCCCGCGCCATCGTGGAAGAACGCGCACCGCTTTTCGGTCCGGAACTGATCGAGCTGATGGAACAGGCCGCCGCTGATTTGGAAGCGGGCGGGCAGGGCGAGCGCGCGGCGCGTTTGCAGGCGTTGCTGCCTGTGGCCGAAGCGCATATCGGCACAGGACATCACCACCACGATCACGACCACGACCATCCACACGCACACTAAGCGCGCGTGCTCGTGAACTCAACGGGGGCGACCGATGCGAGGTTGCTCCCGTGTGCGTTCAGGGCCGCTCGCCAGCGGAGCGCGCTCCCCGCCCGCGCTGAGCACAAGCAGCAACCCCACTTCTGCAAACGAGGTCAATAGCGCGCTGCCGCCGTAACTCACAAACGGCAACGTGATACCGGTCAAGGGGACGAGCTTCAGCGTGCCGCCCAGGATGAGCAAACTTTGCACGCCGATCAGCAAGCTCACACCGGCGGCCAACAGCGCGCGGAACGGTGGACGCGCTCGGGCCGCCACGCGCATCCCGCGCACCACCAACACGCTCAGCGCCGCGACGACCGCCAGCGCGCCCAGCAAGCCCCACTCTTCCGCCAACGCCGCAAAGGCAAAGTCCGAATGCACGACGGGGATCAAGGTGGGCGCGCCCTGCCCGATGCCCTGACCGAAGACCCCGCCCGCCGCAATCGCTTGCAGGCTCTGCACAATCTGGTAGGCGTCCGAGCTGGCCGTGCTCCAGGGGTCAAGCCAGATACGCGCGCGCAGCGCCACCACGTCGAAGGTGAACACGCCAAGCACACCCGCCAACACAAGCAACCCTGCCCCACCGACCAATAGCAGCGTGTGTCCGCTTGCCAGATAGAGCATCAGTGTGAAGACGACGAAAAAGAGCGTTGCGGCGCCCAGGTCTCGCTGCCAGACCAGCATCACCACGCACAAGCCCCACATCAACAGCAACGGCCCCAAAAAAGCCGGTGAGGGCACTTCCCAACGCCCCAGCCGCACGGTGTCCTCCCGCATATAGCGCTGGTGGTCGGCAAAATAGCTCGCCAAGAAGGCCACCAACAGAATTTTGAGCAGCTCCGAGGGCTG
>JALSSH010000360.1 GCA_026984385.1 Ardenticatenia bacterium
CGAGCATGGCTACCATGCTGCCCAAGTAGGTCGAGGACTTGCCGTAATTGGGGCGCTTGAGCGTGCCCACGATGATCAGCACGTCCGGCCCTTCCAACGACTGGCCGAGCGAGGCGGCCATGTCCAGATAGTGCTCGTAGCTCATCGCCAGATAGTCGGCTTGGGTGTCGTGCCAAGTTAGCTCGCCCAGCAAGCGGATATTTTGCGGGATGTCCGACAAGGTGCGGGTGAGCACGAAGAAGGTGGGCGCGATAGCTTCGAGCTGGTCTATGATGCCGCGATTGAGCATGGCGTTGGCGACGATCAAGTCCGGCTCTAGCGCGGCCAGCGCCTCCAGGTCCGGCTGATAGCCCACGCCGAACGTCGGCAGGCCCTCGGCGGCGGGCGGGTAGTCCACGCCTTCGGTCACGCCGACCGGCTGCACGCCGATCGCAAAGAGCATTTCGGTAATCGAGGCGCTCATGCCCACGACTCGTTGCGGCGGGGCTTCGAGCGTGATCTCGCGGTCGAGCACATCGGTGAGTGTGCGGGGCTGCGGACCTTCTTGCGCGTATGCCAATGGGCCGCCCAGCCCTGCGGCCAACGTCAACGCCAGCGCGACGATCAGCGCGCGGCGGGGAAGATGCCGAATCATTATATTTCTCCCGTGTTCATAACTATCAGCGGCGATTGTTCAAAAAAACACGTTCAGATTGTAGCGGCGGGGAAAGGGCACGGCAAGCGGTAAATCTATAAAAATATCAGTCAATTTGCAGAAATGCGTCTAAAATACCTTAATTGAATAACCCGGTAGAGACAAGCCCCGTGATATTTCTTTGAGTCGCTCGCTTATCGCCAGCGCTTGATCCTTTTTCCCTCAATCTGCCTTGCCAAGCACAGAGCGGTTGTGTATACTCTTGAACGCACGGCGACGTGGCCAAGTGGTAAGGCAAGGGTCTGCAAAACCCTCATCGTGGGTTCGATTCCCACCGTCGCCTTAGGGAATGCGGGCGCTCCCCAAGAGCGCTCGCATTTTTGATCCCATGCTAGGGGGGAAGCCGACGTCCCTGTGTTTTTAGGTGTTGGAAGCGCCGCCCCAATGCTATAATCCTCGTGCGGCAACCTTTCCGGAGAGTCAAAAGGATATGCTATGGCGCTTGATTTGCTCACCATTCGCGCGGTTATCTTGGATATGGACGGTGTGCTTTGGCGCGGCGAGCAGGTTTTGCCCGGGGTGGCGGAGTTTTTCGCTTTTTTGGGACGGCGGCACATCCCCTTCTTGCTGGCAACCAACAACAGCACCCGCACTGTTGCCAGCTATGTAGAACACCTGCAAGCCGCCGGTGTTCCGGCCCAGCCGCAACACGTCATCACTTCCGCCGTAGCGACTGCTGATTACATCCGCCAACATTACCCGACCGAAACGCCCGTCTACATCATCGGCCAAGAGGGTATCCGCCGGGCGATGGCCGAACACGGCTTCCGCGAAGCCCCCGCCGAGGCCCGCTTGGTGGTGGTGGGGATGGACTTCCACGTCACCTATGCCAAGCTCAAAACGGCCACCTTGCGCATCCGTGCCGGGGCAGATTTTATCGGCACGAACGGCGACCGCACCTTTCCCATCCCCGAAGGACTGGCCCCGGGCAACGGGAGCATCTTGGCCGCGCTGGAAGCCGCCACCGACGTCCAGCCGCTGATTATCGGCAAGCCCCAAAAGCCGATGTTTGAAATGGCGTTGGCACGGCTCAACACCGCGCCGCAACATACGCTGATGGTTGGCGACCGGCTGGAAACCGACATCCTGGGCGCGCAAAGGGTGGGCATCCGCACGGCGTTGGTGCTCACCGGCATCACCACGCCCGAACACGCCCGCCAGGCCCATACCCAGGCAGACGGCGTTTTTGCGTCGCTGGCCGCGCTTCATGCGGATTGGCAGGCAGCGCTGGACGCCGTAGGAACTTTCCATGCCTGAGGCCCTGTTAACAGTCATTGAGCGCTCGTTTTTGAGTTCACATGTAGGGAGCATCCATCCATGAACCGAGAGCCTGTAGTTCGACGTGCCGTTTTCGCTGTGTTGGCGTTTGGGTTAGCGCTGGCGCTTTTGGGCGCGGTGCATTTGCGCGCCCGCGCGGCCACGCCCTCCGACGCCCCTAGCATCCTGGCGCAAGAAACCACGCCCACTCCTTCGCCCGAAAACAACGGGGGCGATGCCACGTGGACGGTCGGCGAGATCACGTTTGAGAGCCACTACCCGCAAGGGTTTTCCTTCACGGCGGAAATCAGCAGCAGCGCCGGCCCGATTGTGCGCGGACGTGTGATCTGGTCGCACAAGCCCGGCACTCAACGCAGCCGCCCGATCGAGGTTGACCCGAAAAGCGGCCTGATCACCGCCACATGGGAAACCGGCGTCGGTGAGTCTATCCCGCCCTGGGTCGGCGTGACGTTTTACTTTGACGTGGGCGACGAGGCGGGCAACTCCTTCCAGACCGAGCCGCAATATGCCGAATACGCCGACGATCACCACGAGTGGATACGCACCGAAAGCGAGGACATCATCGTCTTTACCACCGGCCTACCCGAAGAGGTCAACCAACTCACGGTTGAGGCGATGGCCGCTCAGCGCGAAACTTATCGCACGGCCTGGGGCGATCTGTTGCCCTACAAGCCGCGCGCCATCCTTTTTGGCGACCGCGAAGCGTGGAATGAATGGCGCATCGGCGCGAGCAACCCGCACGTCATCGGCCAAACTTCCGACGACTGGGGCGGCACGGTGCAAGTGGTTTCCGGCGGGGACTACTACGATCTGGCCTACGGCACGGTGCTCCATGAGGTCGCACACCTGTACCAAGCCGAGTTTACGTTTATGCCTGCCGGCACATGGCTTATCGAGGGCGACGCCACTTTCTTTGAGATCAGCCAGCAATATGACTACGAGGGGCGCGTGCGCCAATTGGCCGCCGAAGGGCGTTTGCCCGCGTTGCTACACGGCTCGGGTCCGGGCGTCAGCAACCGCTTGGGCTACGACATCGGCTACACCTTCATCAAATGGCTGACGGACAATTATGGCCTGGAAGCACACCGCGAGTTCATCGAGCTGTTGGACCAGGGCGTGCGGCGTAACGACGCGCTGGAACAGGTCACCGGGCTGAGCATAGACGAGATCGAGCGGCGCTGGCGCACTTGGTTGGGCGCTTCGCCAGAGCCGCCAACCCTGATCCCCACGCCGACGATGTTTATGTTTGCCTCGCCCACGCCGTTCGGGCAATAGCGCCCGCTTTTGCACGTTTGGCCCACCAACCGACGCCCTGCCGCGCTCTTGCGGTGGGGCGTTTTGGGTTTGCGGCGCTTCTCAGTCGTCGTCGGCGAAGGCTTGCAGCCGCGAGAGCCATTCGCGGTACGAGGCAAAGCGTGACTGTCCACGCGGGACGACGATCCGCAGCGCGCGCGGCAACACGTCTGCGATGATCGGCGTTGTGCCGAAGGGGTCGCCGTCAATTTGGGTGGGTTGGGGCGTTTTGGTGTCGATCACGATGCGCTTTTGCGCGGTGAAGTATTGGACGAACTCCGGCGGAAGTCCGCTTCCTACAACCAAATTGGTCACGCTGGCTAAAAGCCGCTCCGGGCTGAGCGGGCGCACCACGCCCGCATAGAGCAGCCCGTCGTCCGGCTGGATCGCCTCGTTGATCAGCGCCAGCCCGTTGAGCCAGGTCAGCGCGCCGGTGGCCGTCACAAAGGCCATGATCCCCTCCACGCGCAGGGGGGGCTGCCCATCCAGCGAGATCAAGTATTCTTCGGTGTGCACCTGGCGCAAGGTGCGCAAGCCGGAAAGCCCGTAAGCCAGCACACCGAGGCGGTCTTTTTCCTCCGGCTCGACGTTGTAGAGCGCTTCGGCCTCAAAGCCGGTGGAAACGCGCAACACCGAGCAGCGGTCTCCCACGCGGGCGAGGTCCACTTCACGCAGCGCGCCTTCGCCGAGCGCGAGTTTGAGCGCCGCCTCCAGGCGGTGCGGAATGCCCAGGAAGCCGGAAACGACGTTGCCCGTGCCCACCGGCACCCAGCCAAAGGGCAACGTGCTTTCCCCCGTCACCTGCAACGTGCCCGAGACGCCCTGCATCAGCGTTCCGTCGCCGCCCGCCACCACCACGCGGTCAATGCCCTCTTCCAGACCGGCGCGGATCGCCTCGGCGAAGTCAAAATCCGGCGTGGTGACGTGCAGCGTTACGCGCGGTTGGCGCACGGCCTGCAAGCGCTCGACCACCAGCCGCCCGCGTTTGGCGCCGGAAACCGGGTTGACAATCGCCAGCACATGCTGAGGGGCGGGGATGTTCGGCCAGGGATCGCTTGTCACCATCGGGATTCGCCTTTGCTGCGGGGTGCGCTCAGAGTTCCACTTGCGGCGGCGTGGGGGAAGGCGTGACGCTGGGCGTTGGCGTGGGAGAAAGGCGCGGATCGTAAGTTGGGCTGGGGCTGGGCGGCAAGGTCGGCTGTGGCGAGGGAGAGGGCGTGGGCGTCACGGTGGGGAGGGGGGTCATCGTCACGGTGGGGGTGGGCGTCGGGTTGACTGCTTCTAGCACGCTTTCGTGCATATAGACCGTGTCGCGGTAAGCGCCCCCCGGGTTCAGCTCCACCACGTACCACTCCGGCACGTCCGGCACGCGCCCATAAACGCAAAGCTCCGTGCCTTCGGGCACCACATCGCGGATCGGGCACTGCTCATTATCGGTGCTGGGGCACTCACGGTAGACGGCGCGCTCCACCTTGACCCGAAACCATTGGCAGGGCGGCAGCGGCGTAAACGTGGCCGGCACGTACAGGGTGGGGCGCAAAATGGGGGACTGGGCGCGCGCGGTGGCGGTGGCGACGGCTTGTTGCGTCACCTCGGCGGTGATGTTCCCTCGGCTGGCGACAAAGTCCAACAGTCCGCGCCACACAAAATAGCCCCCCAGCACCACACACGCGCCGATCACCACGACCAAAATAGGGGACGGGCCACTGCGATAGCTTGACATGCTTTCCCTCTATGTTGCCCCCCACAATTTCGGCTCGTAAACGAAATGTACCGCGTTTGCCCCGACGTCAAACCGTCGGATGCCGCTTGCTCCAACGCGCCCAGAGCGTCGCCAGTGTTTCGGCCATGCGTGCCTCAAAAACCGGCCCGGGCGTGGTCGTCACGTCGTCGTGATTGGGAAAAATGGCATAGGGCACGTCAAACCCGCGCACGTGGATCGCCTCCGGGTCAGCGGCGGCCAGCTCGTGCCAGTCCACCTCTTTGTAGAGCCGCTCTAGCTTTTCGTCTGGCAAGCCGTGTTCCAAGATGCTATCCGGGCGGTCGGGGTTGAAGCGGCGGCGGTTTTTGCGCAGGGATTCCTCGTAGGGCACATCAATATAGAAAATGCCCGCCTGACGCAAAATCGCGTCGCTGAGATGCGGGTAGGCCTCGCGGTAGCCGCCGTGTTCGCTGCCGCGCGAGAACTCGATCAGCACGGTATGCGTTTGGTGCAAAGCGGGGTTGTCGCGTAGCAATTTTTCGTATTCCAAGCTCAGCCGCTCGATCAGCAGATGCCAAAGATCGTTATGGACAAAATAGCCGTCGGCGTCGGTGTGCAAACGCGGACGCCCCAATTTACGTTCCAAGATGTCGTCTTCCTCAAACCACGTCCAGAGCATGGGGAAGTCGTCCAACTCGTAGAGTTCCCCCACGTGGAACTGTTCGCGTCGTGTGTCGGCGTCCATTTTCAGCAGATAGTCGATCACCTCGCTTTTGCCCGCTGCCGGTCGCCCGTTCAAGATCAAAATAGGGAAAATGGCGCTCATAAAGTCCGCCTTGTCTGAAGATATACCACGTGCGCATCTCTCGGGTGCTGTTGTGCCCTCATTGTAGCATCCCCGCGCCAAAATCCCAACGAAACGCGAAGAGCGGTGAGTTGTGAGGCGCGCTCATCGGCGTTAGGATCGTGGCGGGCCAAGGCCCTCGCTACACAGAGCGCCGCCGCGAGGAAAAGAACACTTCGGCTTATGCAAACACAACTTCGGAAACATCATGCGCTTGTTGCGCACTTGCCGCACCTGGTGCGGCTCACTCGCTGGGAGGAACACGTGCTTTTCACCGTGCCGGTGACGTTGCTCGGCGCGGTGGTGGCGATCTATCGGCACGCACTCCCTGCAGACGCGCCTCGCTTGGTGGCGTTGGTTTTGGCCGCCAATTTGTGCGCCGTAGCTTTTGCCTTCATGGTCAACGATCTGGAAGACGCGCCCGACGATGCCCGTGAGCCGTCCCGTCGGGTGCGTAACGTGGTCGCGTGCGGCGCGTTGGCGCGACGCCCCGCCTGGCACGGGACGACGGCAATGGGCATATTGGCGCTTGGGCTGTATCTCCCGCTGGGGGTAACGGTGAGCGCTGTGGGCGCGTTCATATTGGCGTTGGGCTTTTTGTATTCGTGGCGCGGCGTGCGCTTGAAGGCCTGGCCGCTTGTTGACGTGCTGGCGCATGTGCTGATGCTCAGCGCGCTGTTGTTCTTGGCGGGATATGTGGCGCTGGGCGGTGCGCTGGGTGAGGCGTGGCTTTTGGCGTTGGGGCTGGCGCTGTTTTCGGCTTATGGGCAGTTCTATAATCAATTGCGGGACTACCACGCGGACCGTTTGGCCGGTTTGCGCAACACCGCCTCGCTTGTGGGGCGAGACGGCGCTCGTTGGGCGATGTGGAGCAGCCTGGCGGGCGGGGGGGTATGTATGGGGGCCGCGTTGTTGAGCGGCTGGCTGCCGCCCTCGCTGGCGGCGGCGGTCGCGTTGACTGCGCCGTTGGCCTGGCTTCTGCGCAGCCACGCGGATATGCGCGGCACGCCTGCCCTTGACGCAACGGGCCGCTTGCAAAACGGCGCGATGATCGCGGTCACTCTGGCGCTGGTGGGCTGGTTGGCCTGGGCGTTGTGGGGGCGATGAAGTTGCGACCAGCGGGACAAAACTCGCTCGCTCCCCGTCCACGCCACATTGACAGGGGAGGGCATTCTAAATTTGGGGCGAGTTTTTGTGGAGCGGAGGGACGCCTGCGAGCCGCTGCCCCCAAGCTGGGACGCACCCATTGACGGCCACAAGCTGCGCAAGGGCCTCAAGATCGGCTAAGATTAGTGGAGAGGTGGCAAATGTTCGCGGGAAGCAGCAAGGGCTAGGCGATAAACTATGAGTTCTCGGATTTTGCTCGTGGGGGATACTCCGGAAACCGCGTTGCTGGCGGTACAGCTCCAGCAAGAAGGCTATGAGGTGATGCAAGCACGGCGAGGACAAGATGCGTTGGCCCTGGCCGAAGGAGAGCAGCCGAACGTCATTTTGCTGGACGCCACGCAGTCCGACAAAGAAAGCACCGAAACTTGTCGGCGTTTGCGCATCAACCCCGCCACCACCCATATCCCCGTAATCTGGATCACCGACCAAGCCAGCCCCGACGCGCGCGCCACCGGTTTGTTAGCCGGAGCAACCGACTATTTGACCCAACCGATCCATTTGCCGGAATTGCTCGGGCGCTTGGAGCGTTTGGCGCGGCTCAACGCGGATATTTCCGCCGAACACGGGCGCTTGCTGGAAGAAATGGCCTATACGGCTCTGGCGGCTCTCTCGGTGGATATGGCTTGGCTTTTGGCGGCAGACGCGGGCTATCATTGGCTGTTGCATCAATCGTTGGCCTTTGCGCAGGACGAAGAAAACGCCCGGGATTTTTTGGCGCTTTTCCGCGACGAGCGCGTTGGGGTGCGTTTTCCCCTCGTGCGCGGCAACAACCCTCTGGCCGAGGTGATGTTGCATCGTCAGGTGGTCCTCAACGCTTCGCCGGACGCTGTGCGCCAGATGCCCAGCGGCGACCTTTTCGCGCCCATCTTTGAGCAGTTTCAATTCCCCTTTGTCAGTTTTATCCCGTTGCTCACCGCCCAACGCGCCGTCGGTGTGATGGTGTTGGGCACGCGCGAAACGCCTTTGGCAGATTCCCAGCAGGTGCGCCAATTGCTCAATTCGCTGTGCAGCCAGGCGGCGATGGTGGTGGACAATGCCTATTTGTTGGCCGACTTGGCCGCGCGTGACGCGCAGATGCGCGCCGAACAGGCCTTCCGCCAAATGGTCTTAGACACGATGGGCGAGGGGCTGGTCGTGTTGGACGAAGAAGCCACCATGACCTATGTCAACACGCGCTTACTTCAGCTCATCGGCTATCAGCGTGACGAACTTTACGGGCGTAGCGTGGGGATGATCTTCCACCCCGCCGACCGTGAGGCGTTGGTCGCCGGCCTGATCGGTTCACGTCGGGCTACGCTGCCTTTTGCCCAGCGGCTTTACACTCGGCGGGGTAAAACGATACCCGTGTTGCTCTCGCGAGCTGTTGCGCCTGCTCCGGACGGGCGCGGCACGAGCACCGTTTTGGTGTTGACCGATCTTTCCGAGCTTCAGCGCAACGAAGAAGCGTTGCGGGTGCAGACGTTGCGCTTGGAGGCCTTGACCCAGGCCGCCAACGCGATTTCTGCGGCCAGCTCTTTTCAAGAAGTCGTCCAAGTGAGCCTGGATGCTGCGTTGCAAGTGGTGCGCGGGGTGGCGGCGGCGCTCTGGTTGCGAGACGAGGACGAGCCGGACGTGCTCACCGTGACGGCGGCGCTCGGGCCGTATGACCCGCGCAGGGCGGCGCAGCGGGTGAAGGTGGGACAAGGCGCGGTCGGCAACGTGGCGGCAACGGCTCGCGCGCGTTTGGTGCGCCAAACAAAACAAGACGCCCAAATCCGCGCCGAATACAGCGCAGACGATGGGAAATTGCCGCGTTCGCTGGTGCTTGTTCCGCTGATCGCGTTTGACGAGGTGATCGGCGTGTTGGAGGTCATAGACAAGGCCGACGGCACTTTTGACGCGCAAGACCTCGCCACGTTGGAAAGTCTGGCCGGTTCAGCGGCGATCACGTTGGAAAATACGCGCCTTTTTGAGCAAACGCGCCGCCGTGTCACCGAGCTGAGCACGCTTTTGGACGCCAGCGCCGCCGTGACTTCCACGCTAGACTTTGGGGACATTTTGCGCCGCATCGCGCGCCGCTTGAGCGTGGCGTTGCAAGTGCAGCGTGTGGTCATTGCGGATTGGGATCGGCGCGCTAATGCGCTGGTGGTGTTGGCCGAAGTGGTTAACGCTTATTGGTCACCCCAAAGCGGCCCGTTGCGTTCGGCAACAGAAATGCCCGTCGCGCTCTCGGTTGCACGTTCCGGCCACACCATTTTCCCTCGTTTGAGCGCTTATAACGTCGGCACGGAAACACAAGGCGAGCGTAACCCTTCGGGCTTGGTCGCGGTTGCCGGTTTTCCGTTGCAGATGGGGCAGCGTGTGGTGGGCGTGCTGATGATTTACGGCGAAAATCCCCACCAGGGCCTGGCCCAAGCCCAGGCCCAAGCCGTCGCCGAGGTGGCCGCTCGCTGGCAAGAGGTAGTGGCCGAGTACGACGCGGCGGATTGGGATTCGCGCCCGAACCTGACCGATCTTTGTCAGCGCATTTTGCACACGACAGAGGTTCATTGGTGCAGCGTTTTTGCTTGGTTGCCGGAAAGCGACCAGTTCCGCTTGCTGCGAGAGATGGGGCACGCGCTATGGGTGGAGCGCTCCGAGCAAGTGTGGGCGACCGAACAGCACCCCAGTTTGCGCCGCGTCTTAGAGCGCGCCGACCCGCTCGTGTTGCGTCCGGACACCCTGGAAAACGATCCGCACACCCAAGCCTATTTACGCCGCGTGGGGGGCTATGCGTGTTTGGTCGCGCCGTTGCTTATCCGAGGAGAAGCCAGCGGCCTTGTGCAACTGATCGACACCGAACACCCGGGCCGCGAATTCGACCGCGCCGAAATTTCGCTTTGTCAGGGCATCGCCAACGTGGTGGGTAACGCGATGGAAAATGCCCAGCTTTACACCGCGCAAGAACAACGCGCCTCCGCCCTAGAAGCGGCCTATAAAGAGCTGCAAGAAGCCGATCAGCTCAAAGATGATTTGTTGCAAAATCTCTCCCACGAGCTGCGCACGCCGCTGACCCACATTTTGGGCTATTTGCGCTTGATGTTGGACGATGCCTTTGGCCCGCTTTCCGCCGAGCAACGCCAAGCGCTGGAGCTGGTCACCGGCAAAGCAGAACACCTGGCGCGCTTGGTCAAAGATATCGTTTCTGTGCAAGAAACCAAAGCCTACAACCTTATCCCGAAAGCGGCGCGCTTGGATCGCATCATCGGCGGGGCGGTGCGCACGATGGCGGCCAAAGCGCGCGCGAAAAATATCCGCATCGTGCCGCGTTTGCCCGCCGAGCTGCCGCCCGCCTATGTTGATCCGGTGCGCATGGGAGAAGTTTTTGAGGAATTGCTCGAAAACGCGATCAAGTTCAGCCCCAGCGACACGCAAATCGAGGTTGTGCTAGAAGACCCGGGCGGCTTGATGTTGCACGCGCGCGTTTGCGACCAGGGCATCGGCATCCCGACGGAGGCGCACGAAAAAGTTTTTTGGCGTTTCTATCAGGTGGACGGCAGCACCACGCGCCGTTATGGGGGCACAGGGTTGGGGTTGGCGATTGTGCGCCAGGTGGTGGAAGGGCACAACGGGCGCGTGTGGGTGGAAAGCTCCCCAGGCGAGGG
>JALSSH010000361.1 GCA_026984385.1 Ardenticatenia bacterium
CGACGCTGCGCCGGAAGACGGCGCGGATGTGGAAACGGCGGTCTTTCAGGTGGCCCCGGGCGTGGAAACATTGCTGCTCACAGGGCTGGCCCCGCAAGCGGGCTATCACCTGAGCGGCGAGGGGGAACTCAACGCCACGTTGAGCACCGACGACGCCGGCGTGATCGTCGTGCCGAAGGTGCAAGCGGGCGTTTTCCAATTGGAGCGGGCCGACTGACGCGCGCTCAAGCCCCGGAGTCCAGCGTGGGGGTGTGGCTGGGCCTGGGTGTGCGCGTCGGGCGGCGCGTGCGGGTGGCGCTTGGCGTAGCGCTGGGCGTGGCGGTGCGTGTCGCCGAGGGCGTAGCGCTCGGCGTGATCGAAGGGCGACGGGTGCGTGTGAGGGTTGGCGTCGCTGTTGGGCGGGCGGCTTCGGTCTGGGTGGCGAAGTCGGCTTGGCGTGTGCCCTCCAAATCCAGCGCCAGCGTCGCGGTGGGCACGTCGTGGATATTTGCGCGCGTTGCGTCGCGGCCTGCGGCTTTGCGTAGCGCAAAAGCGCCTACCAGCGTCACGATGCTCAACACCGCCAGCGCTCCCCACAGCGCCCGCCGTCGTGCGGCAGTGCGCGCGTTATGTTGCGGACGGGGCGGCGTGACGTTGGCTTGCACCCAGTCCGCGATCAGGCGCGCGGGCAGACGATAGGTGTCCTCTTCGGCTTGCACCAGCCCCATATAGCCCAAGCTGCGCAACGCGGCGGCCAATTGCGTGCGGTTCAGCGCGTAACCGGCTTTGCGCAGCCATTCATGGAGCGTGGCGAAGGGGATCGGAGCGTTTTCCAGCGCTTCGCTCAGCCGCACCAACGCGCTGAGCGTCACGCGCTCATTATGCGTGGCCGCGCCCCACAGCGGCGCGAAGATCGCGTCGGCCTGGTCTAGCACGGCGGGCAAAATCGCTTGCACGTCCTCGGTGCTGATCGGCTCGGCATGGCCGCGTTCTTCGGATCGGCGGAAAAGCAAAAAGCCGAACGCTTGCAGCAAAAACGGGTGTCCGCCAGCCAACGCCAAAATTTGCTCGACGACGCCGTCCTCAAAGGTATACGCTTCTGCGATCGGCTCACGGATGAGACGGGCAGCTTCTTGAGGCGGAAGCTCTTGCAAACGTAAATGTGTCGTCGGGTCGTTGAGCAACGAGTGTTGCATTAAACGATCTTCCCAAGCCGCGTCTAGCGCCAGTACCGCGTCCAAGCGTGCATAGCGCGCCAGCCATTCCCCGAGCGTGTCCCCCCAGTCGGCGGGCAACGTGCCTTGTTCGGCGGCGTCCCAAAGCAAATGCGCGTCGTCAAAGGCCAACACCAGATGCCGCGCGCGCAAAGCGGCCAGCACCACGTCCAAAAACTCGTCGGCAAACCAGGCGCGCAGTTCCTCAACGGGCAGATCGGGCGCGTCGGGGGGCCAGTCCGGCAAGCGGTAGGTGCTGGCGCCGATTTGCTCCAGTGTGCGGGTGATGCCGTTGACCAGCGCGGCGAGCAAAGTCAGCTCGTCCAGTGGGGAAAGTGCGGAAAGCTCCACCACACAAACGCGGTAGCGCTCCTCAATCTGTGCGCCGAGCAAGTGCAACACGGCGCTTTTGCCCAACCCGCGCCGCCCCAAGACGATCAGCGGGCGGTCTAGCGGCGTGCCGACGAAGTGCTGTCGGAAGAAGGCGAACACCGCCGCCCGCCCGAAAAAAACGCTCGGATCGGCAGGTGGTCGCAGGGGGTTATACGGGTTGGGAATGGTGGTCATGGGCGCGCTTGCTCCCTGGTGTCGGTGTGTCGGGTCGCATAGCGTTAGTGTATGCAGAGCGCGGCACGCGGGCAAGTGCGGCGCGGGTTGCGCTAGGCGATCCCATGTTGGGGGTCGCGCTCAAGCAATCTTTCGCGTTTTGCTTTTCGAGCGTGGAAATACAAAAAGGGCGAGGCGGAAGATAGCCGACGGCATTTGCCGTGCCGCTTCTGCCCTCGCCCCAACCGTGAAGATAGTGTTCGGCTTAGAACACTTAGAACAAGCCGACGACCTTTCCGTCCTCGTCAATGTCAATGTTCATAAAGGCCGGGTAGGTCGGCAGCCCGGGCATAGTGCTCATTGTGCCCAGCAACGGGTAGACAAAGCCGGCCCCCACACTGGCACGCACTTCGCGCACCGGCACGGTAAAGCCCTTCGGCACGCCCTTCAGCGACGGATCGTGGCTGAGGCTGAGGTGCGTCTTTGCCATGCAAATCGGCAAGTCGCCGAAGCCCGCCGCCTCATAGCGCGCGATCTGCTGCTCGGCCAGCTCGGAAAATTCCACGCCGTCCGCCCCGTAAACTTCTTTGGCGATGATCTCGATCTTGTTCTTGATCGGCTGGTCTAGGTCATAGAGGAAGCGGAACTCGCTCGGCTTTTCTGCCGCCGCGACCACCGCCTCGGCCAGCTCGACCGCGCCGGCGCCGCCTTCGGCCCAGTGGTTGGACATCACAGCGGCTTCTGCGCCTGCCTCTTCGGCGATGCGCTTGACCAACGCGATCTCGGCTTCGGTGTCGTGCCAGAAGCGATTGACGGCCACCACCACCGGCACGCCAAACTTACGCGCGATCTGGATATGGTGCACCATGTTGGCGCTGCCTTTTTCCAGCAGTTCCAAGTTTTCGGTGGTGTAGGCTTCGTCCAACGGGGCGCCGGGGGAAACCTTCGGGCCGCCGCCGTGCATCTTCAGCGCGCGAATGGTCGCCACCAACACAACCACGTTGGGGACCAGGCCGGAATAGCGGCATTTGATGTTAAAGAATTTCTCCATGCCGATATCCGCGCCGAAGCCGCTTTCGGTCACCACATATTCGCCCAGACGCAACGCGATCTGGTCGGCCAGGATGCTGCTGTTGCCATGTGCGATGTTGGCAAAAGGCCCTGCGTGCACAAAGGCGGGCTGCCCTTCCAGCGTTTGGAGCAAGTTGGGCATAATCGTGTCTTTCATCAGCACGGTGACCGCGCCCGCAACGCCCAAATCCTCCAACGTGACCGGATCGCCCTGTTTGTTGAGCGCCACCACCACGCGCCCTACGCGCTCGCGCAAGTCCTTCAGGCCGGTGGTCAGCGCCAGAATCGCCATCAGCTCGCTGGCTACGGTGATGTCGTAAGCAGTGTGACGCGGGAAAACGGGGCTGGGTGAGCCGTCGCGCAGTTTGTCGTCGTTCAACCCGATCATAATGCTGCGCAGGCTGCGGTCACACACATCAACCACGCGATTCCAAGTGATAGTATCCGGATCGATATCCAGACGGCGCTTGATGCCGCGACGGGCCAGCGCCTCATCGCTTTGGCGGCTTTCGTGGTACATGCGCGTATCCAGCGCCGCCGCAACCAGATTGTGCGCCACGCCGATCGCGTGAATGTCGCCGGTGAGGTGGAGGTTGAAGTCCTCCATCGGGATCACCTGGCTATAACCGCCGCCTGCCGCGCCGCCCTTGATGCCAAAAGTGGGGCCCATGCTGGGTTGGCGGATGCAGAGCACCGAGTTGAGACCCAGCTTGCCCAGCGCCTGGGTCAGCCCGACGCTGGTCGTGGTTTTGCCCTCGCCGAGTGGGGTAGGCGTGATGGCGGTCACGTCAATATATTTTCCCTGCGGGCGATCCTTAAATTTCTCCAGCACAGAAAGATGTACTTTGGCTTTGTACTTTCCGTAGAGATCGAGGTCGTCTTCCGAAAGCCCGAGCTTGGCGGCAATCTCCAAAATGGGGCGCACTTCCGCAGCCTGGGCGATTTCCAGATCACTGGGCACACGTTTACTCATTGACACCATCTCCGAAAAATAACCTTAAACGTCACTGTTCCACTTGGCGTAGTCTCTCGCCAAACCCACCGGCGAGGCACGCCACTTTGAAGCATACCACACTCGTGACAACGCTCACAGAGCAAATCGGCGCGTCTGAGATATGACGGTATGCACTAAAAAAGCCCACTTTGCAGTGGGCTGAATGCACAAAAACATCACTGCGACACTCACTCGTCCAAAATGCCCATATCGATCGCCTCGTCGTAGCCGACGTGCGTTTCATCGTCGGATTGGATGGTCTCGGCCAAGTTACTCAACTCTTCCGGGTCGAAGAGCGAGTCGGCCAACCCTTCGTCAATCGGTTGAGCAAATAGCGCCTCAACGTCCAGATCGGGTACGGCTTCTGCGGGGACGGTTTCCTGGGCTGGTGCGCTTGCCTCAGCGCGCACAGGAGCGGCAGGCTCAGGGGGGCGGGGCGGTCGTTTGGTTTCGGCGGGGGCAGGGGCGACGGGCTGCGTTTCGGTGCTCTGGAGACGATAAGCGTCTTCGCCCAACATCTCGATAAGCTGGTTGGCGGCTTGGCGTCCGTAAAGCATCACAGAAGCCATCGCGCGGCGGTTTTCGCCCTCAAAGACCAAGAACATAAGGTAGTGGTAGCCCAGCGCCAAACCGTACACGTCCAACCGCTCGCCGTTGTAATAGTGCAACGCACCCGCCGGCCCGCCGATGAGGGGACTGATCTCCACCACGCGCGCGAACATCGGCCCCAAGATGGCGGCCAGCGTTTCGCGGTCAACGTAGCCGGTTGCGCCCTCGTCCACCAACACACGTCCGGTGCGGTCGGCCACGATGATCCCCATCGCGCCCACATCGCGGATCAAGCCGATCACCATATCGCGCACTTTTTCGGTATCCAGCGGGGGCAGTGGACCGTAATCCACCGATGGCGTGAGCCGGTGTTCTTCAGCGGCGACGGCGGCCTCGCCGTCTAACGCAATGCGCAAACCGCGCAAAAACGGCTCGGCGACCGGACGTACAAAATATTGGCAAGGCGCGTTAGCCAGTGCCTGCGGGTCCGGCTGGGGGTCGTGCTCTTCGGAAAGCACGATGACCGGTGTGCCGAGCGACTCGTGGGCGATATGGTCGGCCAGCTCGATCCCGTGCATCGGGCCGGGGATTTGGTAAGCGGTCACGACCAGATCGATAGCCGTGTTTTCGACCTCTGCCAACGCTTCTGTTGGGCTTGGCACTTCCACCAGCACAAATTGCCGGTTGAGCAGCGCCAACGCCCCGCGCACGATCCGCGCCACTTCGCCTACTGCATCTACAACTACAATTCGAGGGATTGAACGCATGGTGTACTACCTGCTCATCGCTACCAAAGATGGATACACGCCAATTATAGCGCCGACCGGGCCGGAAAAAGAATCCCTCTCAAGTCAGGGTCCCGTCCCTGTTTATTTAATCCTAGCGGATTTGAGCCAGGTTGCAATAGCTGTGCTGCGCTTTGCACCCGACAAGCGCGCGAAAATGCCGAAAATCACGAAATTTTCACGTTCAACCGCGTAAGGTTGCCAGTAAACGGCGCGGGTTGAGCAAGCTATCCAGCGCGTCGTCAACGCTCGGGAAAACCAGATCGGCGGCCAACAACGTTTCGAGTGCTGCGCCTTCTGCGCCGAGAATAGCGATCCCCAAGGCGGCCTCGCGCAACATCGCGGCATCGTTGCGCCCGTTGCCTACTGCGATCGTTTGCCTAGCGCCCAGCTCCTGCACCATGCGGCGTTTTTCTTCTGCCCCCAACTTGCCTTGAAGCCGCCGTGCTTGCAAGGGCAACCCTTCGGTCATTCGAGCCAGTGTGCCGTGCGTGTCAGCGGAAATAACGTACAGCTCCAACTGCTCGCCCAATTGCGCCAGCCGCTCGCGCGTTGAGTCGGCTAAACGTCCGTCTTGCGCCAACGTGCCGTTGAAGTCCAACAACACGGCGGAAAAACGCGCCGTCCCCCAGCCGGGGATGTTCAATTCCAGCATGAGAGGTCTCCTTTCCCCTTCAGGGAGCTAAGCCCCGCGCCTATAATAGCCTACTTTACTCACGATCTGAAGCACGTTAGGACTTTTGGCCTATGGTTCATTTCAGGCTTAAGGGTGAATATAAATTAGATGAAGGTGCACCAAGAGCGACAAGCTCCCAAGATATGTTGACAGGCTGGGGATTTTGTAGGACGGGGACAACCATCGACCGGTAACCGTTTCCTGATAGGATCGAACCGTGAACAACGTCCAAATGAACGCTCGGCGCGTCGTCGTCGTTGACGACGATCCCGATGTCTTAAACCTGGTCTCGATCTTGCTTCAGCGTATCGGCGTTCAGGCGTCTACGTTTGCCGACGGGCGTAGCGCGATTCGCTACCTCGCCCAAGAAACGCCGGATTTGATCATTCTGGACTTGATGCTGCCGGATGTGGACGGACTGGATATTTTGCGGCAGATTCGAGCGCGGGCGCGCTTTGAGGCCGTGCCGGTGCTGGTACTTTCCGCCAAAGCCGATCCGGATACTATCCGCACGGCGTTGGATAACGGCGCAGACAGTTACGTGACCAAGCTCTATATCACCAACAGCCTCGTAGACCGTGTCCGTTTGCTTTTGACGCACGGGCGGCGGTCACGCTCGCTTTTCGGGCATTGAAGCTGCCGCCATCTTGCGCCACCGATACTTGTAGGGATACGCCTCGCCCGATCCTTTGGGGCGGGGCTTTGTTATTTGCTCAACAAAAAGCGTCCCCCGACAACGCCCGCTCAATGCGTTGAGCCGCATGTGCCCCGAGAGATTGCAAACTTCCCGCACGGTAGCGATTTTGTGGTACAATGCGCGCAGGGAACATACGTTTAGGTCACACAACCGTGCAAGACAACCCAACCACCGTGACAATGCGAAACTCTGAAGACCCCTCCGACCCTGCTAGAGCCATAAACCGCCGCACCATCCAAGAGCGCGTCGTCGGACGACGGTGTGCGCCATCTCTGGGCGCTTTTCGATATGCGCAGGGCATTTTTTCGCCCACCTCCTCGTTTCATACGCTGTATCATGCCGAAGGTGGACTCTGTGGACGATAGCTTAGCCGGTGCGCTGCTGTTGAGCGCGTTCTTATCACTCAACGCAGCGCTCAAACTTGCTTTTGTGGCGCTGCTCAACGCAGCCCAATTGCATCTTCAGGAACTGGCCGAAGAGGGGAACACGCGCGCACGCCGCGCCCTGGCAGTGGCTGAAGACTCGGGCCGTGTGCTTGCCTTGCAGGAGGTGTCCGACGTCTTGTTGCGTTTTCTGATGGCGGTGATTGCCGTGCGCACACTGATCCCACCACTGGAAAGCGCGCTGAGAACCCAGCACGTCCGCATCGAATTGGCCGAAGCGCTGGCTTACGGCGTTGTGTTGAGCGTGGTGATGCTGCTGGTTCTAATCCTGGGTGAAATGCTGCCTTCGGCCATCGCCAGAAGCCGCGCGGACACCCTCGCGCTCTATGTGGCTTTCCCCGTCCAGTGGCTTGCCCGATTCTTTACGCCGGTCTTTTACCTGTTGCGTTGGGTCAGCCAGCGCGCGACCGTGTCTTTTTGGGGCGACGCCGACGCGAACCACGTCACCGAAGAAGAGATCAAAATGCTGGTGGACGCCGGCTCAGTAGATGGAGCGATAGAAGACGAAGAACGCGAGATGATTCTTTCGATCTTCCGCCTGGGTGATACGGTGGTGCGCGAGTTGATGGTGCCCCGTATTGACATCGTAGCGCTGGATATTGACACGCCGCTTTTTGAGGCGTTGGATACCATCGTCCAAGCGGGGCACTCGCGGATACCGGTCTACGAAGGCTCGATAGACCATGTGCGCGGCTTGCTCTACGCCAAAGACTTGCTCGTCGTGTGGCGAGACAAACGCGAAAATAGCCAAATCCGCGATATGTTGCGCCCCGCGTACTTCGTGCCGGAATCCAAACGTGCTGTAGACCTGCTCACGGATTTGCAGCAACACAAAATCCACTTGGCGATTGTGGTGGACGAATACGGCGGCACGGCGGGCTTGGTAACACTCGAAGACCTGCTCGAAGAGATCGTCGGCGAGATCCACGACGAATACGACTTTGACGAGGAAGAACTTTTCCAACAAGTCGGCGAAAACGAGTATATCTTAGACGGCGGGATCGACCTGGACGATCTCAATCGCATGTTGGGGATCAATCTGCCCACCGAAGAAACCGACACGCTCGGCGGCTACGTGCTCAGCCATCTGGGGAAAGTTCCCAGCGAGGGCGAAACGTTCACCGATGGGCGGGTCCGTATCGAGGTGTTGCACATAGACGACCGCCGCGTGCGCCGTGTGCGTATGACGCTCACCAAGCCGCAACCCAAACCGCTAGGGGACGTGCGCGACGAACCCGCCGCCGCTCCGGACTAAAGCTACCCTTTTTGCCGACACATCGCCAAATCATCTCTACGGCAAAAGCAGCACCCGCTGCTACCCCGCAAAGGACACCCAAACGCATGAAAACACAACACACCGCCACACTTGATGCAGATACCCGCCGTCGTCTTGTCCAAGCCGCCACCGACGCGCGCCAACATGCCTACGTTCCCTATTCGCATTACCCCGTCGGGGCAGCTATCCTGACGGCGTCCGGCAACATCTACGACGGCTGCAACGTGGAGATCGCTTCCTATGGCGCGACTGTGTGCGGAGAACGTACCGCCGCCTTCAAGGCTGTGAGCGAGGGGGAACGCGATTTTTTGGCGGTCGCGGTGGTCACCAGCAACGGCGCGACGCCGTGTGGCATCTGCCGCCAGGTGCTCTACGAATTCGGGCCGCAAATGCACGTGATCGCGCTGGACACCGAGGGCAACGTGCAGTGGGAAGGGCCGCTCGATGAGCTGTTGCCGCACGGGTTCGGGCCGAAGAAACTTGCCGAAGGCCAGGAGGCCGCACAAGAGTAAATGCCCCGCCCGCCGCGCACCTTTCGCACGCCCGCCGTCATCTTGCGACGCCAAGATTTCGGCGAAGCCGACCGTCTGCTGACGTTGCTTACGCCCCGTCATGGCAAACTGCGCGCCATTGCCAAAGGCGCGCGCAAGCCCATCGCGCGCAAAAGCGGGCATGTGGAACTTTTCGCGCTGGTGGATATGCTGATCGCGCGCGGGCGCGAGCTGCATATTGTCGTTCAGGCGGAGCTGCAAGAGCCGTTCTTAGCTTTGCGCGAAGACCTGAAGCGCGGCAGTTATGCCAATTATCTCGCGGAGTTGATGGATCGCTTTACCGCCGAGGATGACAGCAATCCCGCCGAGTTCAACTTGCTGGTGCAAGCGCTCGGCTGGCTTTGCGAGGAAGCCGATCCCGCCCTCGTGGCCCGCTACTACGAGTTGCGCTTGTTGCAACTGGCGGGCTTTGCGCCCGCGCTACACCGTTGCGCGGTGGGGCAAGAGCCGCTCCAGCCGCGCGACCAATTTTTCAGCCCACCGGAAGGCGGGGTTGTCTGTCCGGAACATCACAGCGGCACAGAACGCGAGTTGCCCTTGAGCTTGACCGCGCTCAAGACGTTGCGCTATTTGCAAACGCACCCCTGGCAAACCGTGCGCACGCTCCATGTGCGGCAAACGCTCCATCAGGAGCTAGAGCGCGTGGCGCTGGCATATCTCACGTATGTGTTGGAGCGGCGCTTGCAAAGTGTGGACTTTTTGCGCCGCTTGCGCCGCGAGCAAGACGATTGAGCCGTTGTTCCCTCGGCCAGCCCCGACAACATGCGTGCCTCGCGGTTGTCATCTTTCGGCCAAGGGGTAAGATAAACGCAACAGACCGCCGCCGTAAACGTGCTGCGTCGGTGGCCTGCATGGAGCAAAACCGGCTACGTACACCACCCGAAGGAAGACCCGATGACCTCAGTGACCGTTCGCCGAGTAGAGACCCAACACGACTATCGCACTTTGCTTCATTTCCCCTGGAAGCACTACCAAGACAACCCCTACTGGGTGCCCCCTTTACTCTCTATGCATCGCCACCGGCTAGACCGCGAACACAACGCGACTTGGCAACACATGGAAGGCGACTATTTTATCGCCTGGCAAGACGGCGAGCCGGTCGGCACAATTGCCGCGCTGATCAACCATCGTCACAATGAATTTTGGGACGAGCGGATCGGCTTTTTCGGGCTATTTGAAAGTATAGACGACCCCGTCGTGGCTCATGCGTTGCTGGAAACAGCCAGCGCGTGGGTGGCGGGCAAGGGGTACGAGCGCATCCGAGGGCCGGTCACCTTTTCGGTCAACGACGAGTGCGGCTTGCTGATCGAAGGCTTTGACGACCCGCCGGTAGTACTCTATCCCTATAACCCACCCTACTATCCGGCGCTGATCGAAAGCGCGCCCGGCTTCCACAAAGTGATGGATACTTACGCTTACTATATCACGATGCAAGGCGCGCTAGAGTCCCCCAAAGTGCAACGTTTGCAGCGCTTGGTCCACATCAACAGCCAGCGGCGCGGCGTGGTGGTGCGTTCCCCCAACCTGAAGAACCTCAAAGCCGATCTCACGCTGTTGCGCGAGCTTTACAACGCCGCCTGGGAAAAAAATTGGGGCTTTGTGCCCTTTTCTGACGCGGAACTCGACGAATTGATCAAAGACATGGGGCAATATCTCAACCCGCACCTGACGCTGTTCGCCGAAGTACACGGCGAGCCGGCGGGTTTTTTGCTGGCGCTGCCGGACTTAAACCAGGCGCTCAAACGCGCCTATCCACGCCCGGGCAAGCCGGAGATTATCACGTTGTTGCAAGTGCTCTGGCACTGGAAAATC
>JALSSH010000362.1 GCA_026984385.1 Ardenticatenia bacterium
ATCCTGGACGATTTCCCGGACAGCCGCGAAGCGGTGCAAGGGTTTAAGTTGCTGGCGGCTACGCTCGGCCCGGGAGATTTGTCTCCGCTGACGGTCGTGGTCACGGGGCGCGATCCGCAAACTATCGCCACTGACATCGTGACACTCTCCGAACGCCTGGCTGCGCTGGATGGGGTGGCGGATGTGCGCGGGTTAGACGATCCACTGGGGTTGCAGGGCGACGGCTTGCGTGACTTGTTGCACGTGGATACCCAACTGGAACTCGCCTTGCAGATGCTACAAGACCCGCAAGCGGATATGGGCGCGCTTTCCCCGCAAACCGTGCAAACACTGCTGGCAGGGATGCAAACGTATTTGGAGACGCTGGCCGAGCATTTCCCCGAAGTGGCCGATGACCCCAACATGCTGGCGTTGCAAGAGCTGCTGGCAAACCCGCTCCAACTGCTCACCCGCCAAGATGATCTGATCGCGGCGGTCCAGGGGTTGGCCGAACGCTTCCGCACGGTGGAAAATCCCTACTTGTTGCCGGTTGAGCTGAGCAATCTGGTAGACGCTCTTCCACAGCCTGAGGGCAACGGCGGCAACCCGTTTGCCGCCCTTTTGCAACGTTACCTGAACAACGACATGACAGCCTTTAAGCTAAACGTAATCTTGGCGGCCAACCCCAGCAGCAACGCCTCGATGGACACCGTGACAGCTATCCGTCGTATTCTTGCAGACTATCGAGGGGCGAGGGGAGACGCGGTTGTGAGCGGGGGCACGGTGGTCAACGCAGACATCCGCGACACGATGAACCGCGACTTGCCGCGCTCGATTGGCTTTGTGCTGTTAGGCATTTTCATCGTGTTGATGCTGATGTTGCACAGCGCGGTTGCGCCGCTTTACCTGATCGGAACGGTGGTGCTCAGCTTCACCTTTACCCTGGGGGTGACCAACACGGTCTTTAGGCTCTTTTGGGGCGTGGACGCGCTGACCTGGTATGTGCCGTTTTTCGCGTTTGTGTTCTTGGTGGCGCTGGGCATTGACTATAGCATCTTCCTTTTCGGGCGCATCAAGGAAGAAGTGGGGCGGCACGGCATCCGCGAAGGGGTGCACGTGGCCGTCGCCACCACCGGCGCGATTATTACCTCGGCGGGCATTATTCTTTCCGGCACGTTTGCCGCCGCGATGACCGGCGAGGTGTTGGGGCTGGTGCAACTGGGCTTTGCGGTGGCTTTTGGCGTGCTGGTGGATACGTTCGTTGTGCGCACCGTCTTGGACCCTGCGCTGGCAACGCTCTTCGGGCGCTGGACGTGGTGGCCCGGGGGCGTGCCGCACACCGCACCCCAACCGGAAAACGAGCCACTTCCCGAGAGCACGGACTGATGCTCAGCGGAGGCGGGGCGGCAAAGTAACCTCGCGTTGCACGGATGGAGCGGGGAAAAGCATGGCGAACTCGTCGGGCAGATAGCGGCGCACGGTTTCCGCTGTGAGCGCGTTGGCGGCGCAGACCTCGCGGTAAAGTTCCGCGCTGCGCCGCCGGGTGCGCGCTTGTGTTTGCGGGTCACAACCGTAAAGCCCAAAGCGATATTGCGGGTCGTAGCCTTCGGCCCACTCGAAGCTATCTATCAGCGAGTAGAAGAAATAGCCCTTGACCGGATAGTTAAAGTTGATCGCGTGCCACAAGCTGCGCACGCTGCGCACGATAAAAAGGCGGCGCAATGCGTCATCGGCGGCGGGCACGCCGTTTCCCGTCACATAAAGCGGCTTGTCGGTGCGCTGGGCCAGCCATTTGACTTGCTCCAAAAGGCCTTCCGGCCAGATTTCCCCCACCCCCTCCGGCCCCAAAAGCCCTTCGCGCGGGGCGCTCTGCTCGATAAAAAATTGTCTTGGACGCAGCGGATGGAAGCCGACTTGGAAGCGGTAATACGTGTTCAGGCCGAGCCAGTCCAATGTGTCGCGCGCTTCCGTCACGCTCACGCGGTAGCCCGGGAAGCGCAGTTCTCCGCTCAGCAGCGCGTCTACAAAAGCGCGGTTGAACGTTTGGCGCAGCAAACGTAAGGCGGGCCGATGTAACCAGCTCGGACGGCGCGGGACAAGCGAAACTTGATGCTTGGCGAGGCCGACGTGAGCGTTGGGGCGCGCTTGTTTGATGGCGTGGTAGGCGGCGGCGTGGCCGCGCAGCAAGTTTTCCGCCACGCGGAAAGTCAGCCGCAGGCGACGTTTGCCCGGGGGAAAGCGTCCCAGCAAATAGCCCTGGGTGGCGAAGACCAGCGGCTCGTTGA
>JALSSH010000363.1 GCA_026984385.1 Ardenticatenia bacterium
GGGCCAGGCGCTCCAATGTGTAAAGCGTGTCGGTGCGCGCGGCGCTGCGGGCGATCTCCAGCAGGTCCAAATTGGGGTGTTGCTGATAGAGCTGGGCTAGGCCCAACGCGAACCATTGCGGCACGTCCGCCTCGCCCCAATACGCCGTGTAGCTGCGCTGCACCACCTCACGGACGAGCAAATCTTGCAGCGCGGTATAGCCAAAGGTCGGGCGTTCGACGAAGATCACGTCCGCCATCTCATATAGCCGCACGAAGTCGTCCCGCGAGCAAGGGAAGATTTTCTCATCGTCGCGCGAGATCACCACCGAGGCGGTCTCGCCGCTTTCCTCGTCGCGCACCTGCTGGCAAAAAGCGGTCTGCGGATCGTAGATGGCGAAGATGAAGCTCGGCAGCTCGCCGAGGTGCGTTTGGAGCAGCTCGTAGGTGCGCATAAGGTCCGCGCGCAATTTCTTACCGGCCAGGCTCGGGTTGAGCCAGTGCAAAGTCAGCGGAACGCTGCCCGCGCTTTGCCATTTGCCGTGCCACCCATCCTCGAAGACCAACGAGGCGGTGACAGTGGAAAGCGCGCCGTCGGTGGTTTGGGCCTGCCAGGTGTATTCCAACGGCTCGAACGGCACAGGCACGGGCGGCTCGTCGAGTTTCCACTCGAAGAGAAATTGCGTGCTGGCCTCGGTGGAAAGCTCTTCGAGCCAGGCCGCGTCCAAATCTACGGTAAAAGTGGTCTCCAGCCCACTGGCCTGGCGCACACTCAACGAAAGCGCGGCCACCTCATCGCGGGCAGCGTTCAGCCCTACGAAAAAGCGCAGCGCCGCCGGAAAAACGTTGTCCACCCGATAGCCCCAAATGCGGTTTACCGCAACAGTCGGTGGGGGAGAGGTGGGCGGCTCGTCGAGTGTGGCGGTGGGCGAAAGGGTGGCGCTTTCCTGCGCCCAACTGACCGGCTGCCTCAGCGTGCCCCCGAGCAAAACAACAATCCCCAACATGCCCAACATCAGCGCAACAGATCGGCGAAGTTTTTTTCGCATGGTGTTTGTCCCGTGTGTGTATGTCCTTCGGCCCCGATCCTAACACCAGATCGCCGCGCTGTCACCGTGTACAAACTAGAACAAATGTGTTATTATAAGGGCGCGCCGCTGGCAGACTTCTGACCGTCGGTGTACACTGCTGAGCATACACTTCCGCCTATAGATACGGACAAGAGCCAAACATAATGAGCAAGAGCAAGGACAAGAAATCGGTGAGCGACAAAGGGAGAGACAAGGCGCTGGAAGCAGCGCTGGATGACATCCTCAAACGTTATGGCGACGGCGCAATCTTGCGGCTGGGCGACGCTACGCATTTGCAAGTGGACGCCATCCCAACCGGCTCTTTGGCGCTGGATATTGCGCTGGGCGTGGGCGGGTTGCCACGCGGGCGTGTGACAGAAATTTATGGGCCGGAAAGCTCCGGCAAGACCACGCTTTGTTTGCACACCATCGCCGAAGCACAAAAACGCGGCGGCATCTGCGCGTTTATTGATATGGAACACGCGCTCGACCCCGCCTACGCGGAACGGATCGGCGTCGTCATTGACGACTTGTATATTTCCCAGCCGGATATGGCCGAACAAGCGTTGGAGATCGCCGAGGCGCTAGTACGCAGCGGCGCGCTGGACGTGATCGTGCTGGATAGTGTGGCGGCGCTTGTGCCGCGCGCCGAGCTGGAAGGCGAAATGGGCGACAGCCACGTCGGTTTGCAGGCGCGCTTGATGAGCCAGGCGCTGCGCAAACTTTCCGGCGCGATCAAGCAATCCAACACTTGTATGGTCTTCACGAACCAATTGCGCGAAAAGATCGGCGTCATGTTCGGCAATCCGGAAACGACGGCGGGCGGGCGCGCGCTGAAGTTTTACGCCAGCGTGCGGTTGGATATCCGCCGCATCCAGGCGATCAAAGCGGGCGGTGAGGTGGTCGGCAACCGAACGCGCGTGCGCGTGACCAAAAACAAAGTGGCCCCGCCCTTCCGCGAGGCCGAATTTGACATCATGTACAACGAGGGCATCAGCAAAGTGGGCGATATTCTGGATATCGCCACTGTGTTGGGCGTGATCGAAAAGCGCGGCGCGTTTTACCGCTATGCCGGCGACCTGATCGGCCAAGGACGCGAAAACGCCAAGCAGTTTCTACGCGAAAACGAGGCGATCGCGCTGGAGCTGGAAAACACCATCCGCGCCGAGTACGGTTTGCCGCCAATTGACGACGCGCCACTCGTGGAAGACTAAG
>JALSSH010000364.1 GCA_026984385.1 Ardenticatenia bacterium
CGCGCCGCCCGTGCGCCTTCGGCGCACCACGCGCGGCAGAGCCGCGCGTCAGCCGCGCGCAGCGCGGCTAGGCGGCGCGCCCAACGGCCCACTCGCCGCGAACATCCCCACGCGCCACTAGCACGGCAACACCGCCCGCCGCAGACGCTCCAACAACGTCGGTTCGCGCTCCTCCAGCGTCGAAACGATCACTCCCCTGAACGTGTCGTGGAGCACATACGGGCGCCCTTCCACATGCCCCAGATAGAGCATCACATGTCCGGGCAGCTCCAACAGTGTCCCGATCGTTCCCCGCGCAACCAGCGCCGCGCGCCGCTCCTCGGCGGACATGGTCGCTTCGAACACAATCAGCGGACGACAAACGTTCCCCTGCAAGCTAACGTTGCGCGGCAAGTGTACGCCCACCGTCGCATAAACGTCCTGCACCAGCCGCGAGCAGTCCCGCCCGAAAATGCCCAGCTTCCCCCCGCCCCACGCATACGGCTCACCCAGCAGCTTAAACGCTTGCGCCAGCACGTTACGCGGCGTTGGCGGCAGATAGCCGCGCACAAAATGCCCCGCCGCGCGCGGCACGTACCCTTCCGCAAAGGCGAGCGCGCCCGCCTCGTCGCGCGTCGGAACGCGCACCCGCCAAACGTCGGCTTCCTCGCCCAAAAGCGGAAGCCGCGTGCCCATCTGCGGCGTGACCCCGCCCCAAGCCGTGCCGACCAAGCCGCGCGGCGCCACCGTCACCAAAAAAGGCTCGGCCTCGCTATACGCCGCGACTTGCTCCCGCGCGCCAAAAGCGACCGCCTCAGCGCGCAGCCAGCCCCAATAGTACGGCGTCAGCGCAAAAATCCAGCGCCCGTCGGAGCTGGTCAGCACGGCGGCGACCGGCTGTCCGACGTCTACCGTGCTCTCCTGCGCGCGGTCTAGGGCGTAATCAAAAGGCTCAGAAGTGAGCACCGCGCCCGAAGGCCAGCCCCGCAGCGCCGCCCGCCGCACAGTCAGGCCGAAGCGCACCCGCACCCGCGCAGGCAACGGCGGCACGGCGCGCTCCACCAGCGCGCGAAACGCCTCCGCGCTCACCGGCTGCCCGTCATAGTCGTAGCGCGGGCTTTCCGCAGGCGCGTATTGCGCCAGCCACGCGCGCACCTGCGCCGCGCTCACCTCGTCCGGCAACGCCAACACCGACGGCACGCCGATCCGCTCGGGCACGCTCGCGTTAAAAGCCGCGAGCTGCTCCTCGGAGCAAATCGGCGTGTCGGCTTCGGGAGCGCGTTCCAGCCAAAATTCCGCCTGCCACATCGGCGGCGAAACGTGCGGCGGCAACGGTAGTCCCATCAGACGCTCCTGCGGATCATCACGGCGACGGCCACCACCAACGCCGCGCCCATCGCCGCACTGCACACACTCAACACAAACTCCGGGCTGTCGCGCGGCTCGATGAAAGCCAGCACAAGCCCCGTGCCGCCGATAAAAATGCCGATCTGCAAAAAGCCGCGCAGCGCGTTTCGCTTCTGTTCGTCCATCAACCCGCGACGGGCGCTTCCGCCGCCGCCTCATATTCGCGCAAGCCCAGCCCCTCGGTCAGCGGCGGACAGGCCACCTGCTGTGCGTATCCCTCCGCCGCGCCGAGCGTCGGCACGCGCGCGTCACACACGCCCGGGACAAAGAACGGACAGCGCGGATGAAAAGCACACCCGCTCGGAATTTCGGTCAGCTTGGGAATGTCCTCGCTGCGCAACTTCATCCGCTGCTTGCTGCGCGTGCGGATGGGGTCGGCTTCCGGCACGGCGGAGATCAGCGCGCGCGTGTACGGGTGCGCCGAATTGCCGATCACCTGCTCGGTCGGGCCGATCTCCACCACGCGCCCCAAATACATCACCGCGATCCGCTCGCCCCAGGCAAAATACTTCGCCAGCGCCAGATCGTGCGTGATGAAGATGATCGCCACGTTGAGCTTGTCCCGCAGATCGTGCAGCATCTGCAACAAGCTCACACGGATGCTCATATCCACCATGCTGACGGCCTCGTCGGCCACGATTAGCTTGGGCTGCACGGTCAGCGCGCGGGCGATGCTCACCCGCTGACGTTGCCCGCCGCTGAGCTGATGCGGGTATTTGTTCACCACGTCCCCGGGCGGGGTCAGGTCCACCAACGTCAAAAGCTCCCAAATCCGCCGCCGCAACTCCGCACGACCGGAAACCATCTTGTGGTGCTTAAGCGGAAAGCTGAGGATTTGCCCGATGGTGTGCGCCGGGTTGAGCGAGGCGAAGGGGTCTTGGTGCACAATCTGCAACGCGCGGCGCATCGCGGCCCGCTCTTTGCCCCGATAGCTTTCCAGCGGTCGCCCCTGGAAGAGCACCTCGCCTTCAGATTGCGGCAGCAGCCCCGCGATGATCTTGCCGGTGGTCGTTTTGCCGCAACCGCTTTCGCCCACCAAACACACAATCTCGTTGGGCGCAATCGTCAAATTCACGTCCTGCAAAACCGGTATGAGCTGGCGCCCCTGCTTGAAGGTGCGGTACACGTGGCGCAGCTCGATCAACGGCTGTTCACTCATGCCTGTATCGTCTCCCGTGCTTTGGCGATGACCCGATCCGCTTCAAAACAAGCCACGCGGTGCGTTTCGTCCACGTCCACCAGCGGCGGCACTTCTCGGGAACAACGCTCGACCGCAAACGGACAACGCTCGTGGAATTTGCAGCCCGGGGGCGGCTCGATCAAGTCCGGCGGGCTGCCCGGAATGCTGACCAGCTCCTCGGCTTCCGCCGCCAAACTCGGGATCGCCTCCAGCAGCCCCAAGGTGTAACCGTGATGCGGGCGGTAGAACATCTCGTTTACCGGCCCGATCTCCACGATCTCGCCGGCGTACATGGTGGCGACCGTGTCCGCCATTTCCGCCGCGACCGCCAGATCGTGGCTGATGAAGATGATGCTAAAACCCAACTTGTCGCGGATCGCCATCAGCACGTCAATAATCGTGCGCTGGGTGAGGATATCTACCGCCGTCGTCGGCTCGTCTAGGATCACGACTTGCGGGTCCAAAAGCAGCCCGAGCGCGATCAAGACGCGCTGGCGCATCCCGCCACTCAGCTCGTGCGGATAGGCGTTAAAGACGCGCTCCGGGTCAAGCCGCACCAAGCGGAAAAGCTCCAAGGCCCGCTCTCGCACGGCGTCTTTGCTACCCATCCCGTGCGCGCGCCCGGTGTCGTAGAACATATCCCGCACGCGGATCACCGGGTTGAGCGCGTTCAGCGCGCCCTGGAAAACCATCGCGCACTCCGACCAGCGAAAGGCGCGCAACTTCCCCTTGCTCATCTTCAACACGTCAATCACGCGCCCGTCGCGCGTGGTATAGTGAATCTCACCGTTGGGCACGCGCGCATTGCTCGGCAAAAGGCGCATCAACGCCATGACCAAGGTGGACTTGCCGCAGCCGCTTTCGCCCATCAGTGCCAACGTTTCGCCTTGGTGCAGCTCAAATGAAATGCGGTTGACCGCTTGGAGTGGCCCGCGTTCTGTGAGGTAGTTCACCGAGAGATCGCGCACGCTCATCACAACGTCATTTTGCGCCATCGTCCCCTCCCTACAGCCCACGCCGCAAACGCGGGTTGAAAATTTCTTCCAGCGAGCGCGTGAAAAGCACCAGCGAAAGCTGGAATAGCGCAATGGCGATGATCGGGGAAAGCAACATGCTGGCCGCACGTGCGTTGAAGATCACCTGGCGCGTGCGCCCGATGTAGATCATCACGGCCCAGTCCGGCTCTTGCACGGGCACCATGCCCAAAAAGACCAACCCCACCAGCGCGTACATCGCCCCGCGAATGGTGAAGATCATGTTAACCACGATATAGCTGATCATGTTCGGCAGCACTTCGCGGAAGATCAGGTGCGGCAAGCCCAAGTCCAACGCAACAGCCGCTTGGACATAGTCGCGCTCGCGCAAGCTGAAGACTTGGGCGCGCACCGCTCGCATCAGCGTCGGCCAATAGAGCGCGGCGAAGAGCAACGCCAAGTAGGTGTGGTTGTCAAAGGTGATGATGCCCGCCAACACCACCAACAACGGAAAGGTGGGGATGGTCAAGATGAAGTTGGAAAGCGCAGAAAGCGCTTGGTCTACCACGCCGCCTAACAAACCGGCCATCGAGCCGAGCACCACCGCGATCACGGTGGTCATCAAGCCCGCCTCAACCGAGGTGCGGATGAGGTTTTTTCCGCCGTAGACGATATGGGAAAGCACATCGCGCCCTTGCCAGTCCAACCCAAGCGGGAATTCCTTGGAGGGGCCTTGGAAGAGCGTTTTGGCCCCGGGCTTGAGGCGGTCGTAGTAGTGCGGTTGGCCGTCGTATTCGATAAAGAGCGGCCCAAAGACGATCATCACGAAGAAAAAGACCAGCCCCAAAAAGCCCAAAAAGCCCGCTTTGTTACGCACCAGCGCGTGCGCCGAAGCGCGCACTGTGCGCCCCAGAGCGGCCATTTTGCGCAGGGAAAACTCCCAATTGCTTTCGGAAAAGTCCACCTCGTCAATCGAAGCGCGCGAGGTGAAAGGGTCTTCGCGGTCTACATACGCATAGGAAATGACCACGCCGCTCATCAGCACAAGCATCAGCGCGCCGCCCCACAGCCCCGCCGAAAACCCACCCAGCGCACATGCCGCCAGGGTTAACAAGGCGGGACGGTAGAGCCGATGTTTGAGCGCCAACCCGAGCGGGGGCAAACTGCAAAGCACGCCGATCAACAGCCCGGTGAGCGTGGCCGCTGCGCCAAATCCGAGGTTCATGCTCACTCCTCCCCCCCGACGCGCACGCGCGGGTCGAGCATCCCAAAGAGCAGATCGGCCAGGATGTTAGAGAAGACCACCGCCGAGGCGATCACCAAGAAGATGCCCTGCATGGTGGTATAGTCGCGCGTGCCGATAGCCATTGCCAATTGGCGGCCCAACCCGGGATATTGGAAGATAAACTCAATGATCACGCTGCCGCCCACCACAAAGCCGATGCTGATCGCCAAGCGGGTGACCAGGGGCAACATCGCGTTACGTCCCACGTAAGCGGTCAGGATGCGCCTTTCGGGCAAACCGCGTGCTTTGGCGACCATGATATAATCCTCGCCCAGAGTAGAGATCGTGCTGCTCTTCATGGTCAAAATCCAGCCGCCGACCGTGCCCCAAACGTAGGTGATGACGGGGAGCGCCGCGTGTTGAACAACGCTTTTGAGGTAGGGCAAATTAAGGCCTGCGTGCACGTCTTGCCCCACGCCGCCGAGCACGTCTTCCATACTAAAGAGCTTAAGTTGCACACCGGCGACCAATAGCAGCAACAGCGCGATGATGAAGTCCGGAATGCCGTACATCAACGAGGCGGCGGCGGTCAACACGTTGTCAAAGACGCTGCCGCGCCAATAAGCCATCGCCATCCCCAAAAGCACCCCGAGCGTAAAGCTGATAATAAGGCCGCTGCCGACGCTGAAGAGCGTCCAGGGCAAATAGCGCTTGATCTGGTTGGCAACCGGCGTGCCGGCAGAGCTGATAGACTTGCCCATGTCGCCGTGCAACAATTTATTCATATAGTCCGCGTACTGCTCGATCAACGGTTGGCCAGGGTCAAAGTCAAAAAGACCGGCGGCCTGTTGACGCGCCTCCTCATAAGAAAGCTGCTGACGGTCAATGAGCTGGTCAATGACTACCTCAACGGGGTTGCCGGGCATTTTGCGGATCATCACAAAGGTAAAGGTGGTGACAGCCCACAGAGTCAAAAGACCCTGCACCGTGACCCGAAAAGCGTAGCTGCGCCACACGGTGCGCGCTCCTTGAAGCAGTTGTCGGCTGAAGGAGCGAGGGGCCGCTTGCGTTTCTGGCATTGCTGACATAATAAGTCCTCTAGTTCACACAAGCGCGCAGATGAACGGGGCTGAATGAAGATGTGTAAGGGTGGGCGGGGTCTCCCCCGCCCACCCGGTTGAGCACTACTCCGCCGGGCGCAGGACGCCGGTCAGAAGGTCGTAGATGATGAAGTGATCCGAACCGCTGGGGTTCTTGAGGATCGGGTCATCGTCTGCCGGAGCACCGGCGACCAGTTTTTCGTTGAAGGGTTCAACGCTCACCAGGTAGTTGAGCGGCACGAACGGCATCATGTCGTTGATGATGAGCGCCACTTTGCCGGCCATTTCCTTCTGGGCTTCGATATCCAGCCCGGCGCCGGTGGCGGTGATCATCGCGTCCAAGTCCACTTCCTCGCCGTTCCATTCGAACTGCATCGGGAAGTTGATGCCCTTCTGGCCTTCGGCCAGGCCAACGTAGTTGTGACGTTGGAGCGGGTTCCAGAACTGGCGGGCCGGGAAGGGGCTGCCGGAAGCCCAGCTCCAGATCGAAAGCTCGAAGTCGCCGTTGCGGATATCCTCGGCGCATTGTTGCCAGGGCACGCCGCGCGTGGTGATATCAAAGCCGAACTCGTTCATCTGGTCTGCAGCGTTTAGCGAAGCGGCGGCAAAGTCGTTGAACTCCGCCGGGAACTTGTATTCGGCGCTGACGGTGTTGCCGTCTGCGTCCGCCCAGATACCGTCATCGTTGCGCTCAAAACCAGCGCTGCGCATCAGCTCTTCGGCGCGCTCGGTGTTGAACTCGTAGCGGTCGAGCTGGTCGATCACGTCTTGCGGCAACCAGGTCGGCACGCTGATATCGGCCAGGCCGGACATGTAGACCGTGGGCGTGGCGCCCATGCCGTTGGTCAAGAAGGCGTTTTCGGCGCGGTCAATCACCAAAGCGGTCGCCTGGCGCACTTCCTTGATATTCCAAGGATAGTGGTCGTGCTGGAAGAGCAGGGCCGGGCCATAGCCGCGCGGGATCGTGATCAGGCGGATGCCCGCGTCTTGGAAGGCTTCTTGGGTGGCGGGCGGGAAAACATGCGTGGCGTGCGCCACTTCGCCGCTCAACACCAACGGGGTCGTGGCTTCGGTCTCGCCCTTCCAGATGCGGATTTCGCCGAAGTTCACGCTATCGGAAAAGAGGCTGTTGGGTTGCCAGTGCAAGGTCATATAGGCGTCGCCCACGTCGTCCAGCGAGTAAACGTAAGGGCCGGAGGCGATCAACTGCTCGGGGCGATATTCGCGGATCTCGTCGGCCAGCGCGCTCCAAGCGTCGTCGTCGGGGGTGGCGCCGCTGTCGATCAGCTCTTGCGCTTTGGCGATCAGGTCGGCGTAGTTCGCCGCGTTGACGATGTATTCCTTCAGGATCAGGCGTTCGGCAACCAGCGAGGGCTGATCGATGAAGTAGTAGCGGACGGTGTAGTCGTCTTCTTTTTCCACTTTGTCAATGTACTTGAACTGCGACCAGCCCAAGATGCGCCCGATGGTGTAAGTGCCGACCACGTCGTCGGCGGTCACCGGCGAGCCGTCGCTCCACTTGGCGTCTGGGTTGACTTTCGTCCAATAGTACGAGCCGTCGTCCGCAAAGCCCCAGGACTCGCCCAGCAGCGGCACATATTCGTTGCTCGCCCACATATAGAAGGCGTGCGGCAGCTCCACAAAGGAGCGATAGGTGCTGCTGAGGTTGGTCCCCAGGCCGCCGCGCGCAAACGAGTTCAGATGGTGTTCGGGCGGCAGAAGATAGTCAAACGCGCCGCTAAAGACGCCGCTCGGGGCTTCTTGGGCGGTGGTGGTGCGGGCGGGGGCCATCATGCCGAGCACGGCAAAAGCCAACGCGGCAACAAGCAGAAGATGCAAATAGCGTTTCATGGTTTTGGGTACTCCTTGCTACAAGATAAGCTGACTCAATATTTGCAACAGTGGCGATTGTAAAGCCTTCCGAAGCTCTATTTTCCGACGCACCTCCTTTCCTTCAAGCGAGAACGTCACACCAGGCTTAGCGGTTGTACGCTGAAAATGCGCTATTAAATAGCGTGGGGTCAGGGTACAACCAGAGGGTGGATTTTTTCTTTTCGGACAATTACAACTGGTTTCAACGCACTGAGGAGATGCTCGATGACCCACACCGAAAGCATTCTAGCATGAGCACAAAACACGAGCAAGCACCCCCAACACGTCATCATTGCCGCTAACGCAATCGCTTCAAGCGCGGGTCGAGCACATCGCGCAACCCGTCCCCTAACAGATTAAACCCCAACACCCCCAACATGATCGCCAACCCGGGGTAGATCATCAACCAGGGCGCGATCTCCGAAAGGCCTCGGCTTTCGGAAAGCATCACACCCCAAGAAGGCTCGGGTGGCTGAATGCCCAGCCCCAAAAAGCTCAAGCCGGCCTCGGTCAGCAGCGACCAAGAAAGCGCCAAGCTCACTTGCACGATCAACGGGGCCAGCGTGTTGGGCAGAATATGGAAAAATAGGATACGACGATGGGACATGCCCACACAACGCGCCGCCGTGATAAATTCCATTTCTTTGACCGAAAGCACCGGCGCACGCGCCACCCGCGCAAAGATCGGCGTGTAGACAACCGCGATGGCGATGATGGTTTTGTCCAGCCCGCGCCCCATGATCGTGACGATCAGCAAGGCCAACAAAATGGCCGGAAAGGCGAAGAAAATATCCATAATGCGCATCAGCAGGTTGTCAAAGTTGCCGCCCACATACGCCGAAACCGTGCCGATCAGCGTCCCCGCGAGTGTGGAAAGCGCCACCGAAGCCAGCGCCACATAAAGCGAGTTGCTCGCCCCCTTGATGATGCGGCTGAGCATGTCGCGCCCGAATAAATCCGTGCCGAGCCAATAGGTTTTGCTGGGCGGGCTTAGCCGATCAACAGCGTGTTGCTCGTTAGGAGGATAGGGCGTCCACTGCAAAACCCCGGCCAGGGCCACCACGACATAAAAAATGATAATGATCAGGCCAAGCGTTCCGCTGCGGCTGCGCAAAAGACGATGTAATACGCTCGGCTCTTTGGTGCGAGCCTGATCCGTTTCAATTTTGGCGATCATAGGCAATTCGTGGGTCCACTGCCGCGTAAATCAGGTCAACAATGAGGTTGATGGCAACAAAATTCACCGCGATAAACAGCGTCGCGCCCTGCACCAGCGCGTAATCCCTTTGGGAAACCGCGTTGAGCGTCAAACGGCCTATGCCGGGCAAGGCGAAAATCTCTTCGATAATCACCGCGCCGCCCAACAAATAGCCCAGTTCCACACCGGCCAACGTCACAATCGGGATCAGCGCGTTGCGCAGCGCGTGATGGATGATGACCGTGCGGGGGGGCAGCCCCTTACTGCGCGCGGTGCGGATGTAGTCTTCTCCAAGCACTTCCAACATGGCCGAGCGCGTGGTGCGCATCACCGAGGCCGAAAACGAAAAACCTAATGTCAGGGCAGGGAAAATGATCTGCTGAAAGTTTTTGGCCGGGTCTTGGGTGATCTCGACATAGTTTCCGGAGTTGGGCAAGATGCCGAAGTAAACCGAAAGCACGTAAACGATCAGCGTGCCGACCAAAAAGTTCGGCGCGGCCAGCCCGATCAACGCAAACAGACGCCCGAAAAGGTCAATAAACGAGTTGTGGAGCATGGCCGAAAGCGCGCCGAGCGTCACGCCGATCGTCAAGGCGATCACCAACGAAACCAACGCCAGCTCCAGCGTGACGGGGAGACGTTGCAGGATCAAATCCAATACCGGTTTGCCATGACGCACCGAATAGCCTAGGTCGCCGCGAAAGACGTTGCCCATCCAGACGAAATATTGTTCCAACGCGGGCCTGTCCAGCCCAAAATAGCGTTCCAGAGCCTGGCGTTGGGTTTCTGTGAGCATCCCGGCTTCTGTGCCCAACATGGTGAGAACGGCGTTGCCCGGGATGCGGCGTATCGCCATAAAAACCAGCACCGTGACGCCAAAGAGCGTCGGGATGACCGCGACCAGGCGTCGGGTGATGTAACGCAGCATGGCATCCACCTTTGCCGTAGAGCGGAGCGCACAAGCCGCGTGCGCTCCGCCAACTTAGCACAACGAGCCAGGGACAGGCCCTAGCGTTCGAGTTGGACTTCGCTCAAGTAGAAGAGCGAGCCGGTCGGGGTCGGCGTGAAGTTCTTGACGTAGGACTGCTGGCCGGTGTAGGTGTAGCCGGTGTAGAGCCAAATCCAGGGCGAAACTTCCGCCAAGTGGCGTTGGAATTCGGCGAAGATTTCATAGCGTTTTTGCGGATCGGTTTCCGCACGGCCAGCCTTCATCAGAGAATCCAGCGTGTCGTCAATGTAGCCGGCCACTTCGTTGAAGCGGGCGCCATATTGCCAATAGCGGGAATACATGGTGTAGGGGTCGGCGCGTCCACCGTTGAGCGCGATCGCGGCGGTGAAGTCGGCGGCCAGCCAACGGTCAACATAAGTGCCGAACTCCAAAGATTCGATTTTGACGTCGATGTTGATCGCCTTGAGTTGTTCTTGGATCACCTGCGCTTCGGCCAGGGCGGTAGGCGGTTCGGCTGTGGCGACAATCACCGGCAGCTCGAAGCCATCTTCCATACCGGCGGCCTTCATCAGCTCGCGCGCCTTGTCCAAGTCCGGCGTGTAGCAGAAAAGCTCATCGAGCGGCAATTGGTAGGCGGGCATGGTCAAGGGGCCGGTCACGCGCCCCTCGCCC
>JALSSH010000365.1 GCA_026984385.1 Ardenticatenia bacterium
AATCGCACACAACAGCACCGCCTATTTGCTCAATCTGGTGCAATCTATTTTGGACGTTGGGCGGATGGAGCAGGGCCAAATGGTGCTGGAGCGTGAGAGCCAGCCACTGGGTGATTGTGTGCAAGAGGCAGTGCGCACGCTGAGCAGCCAGGCGCTGCGCGCCAATGTCCGGCTAACCGCCGACATTCCGCCGAACTTGCCGCCGGTGTGGGCCGATGAGGAGAAAATCCGTCGCGTGCTGATGAATTTGCTGGATAACGCCATCCGCCACACACCACAGGGGGGGCGTGTGCACGTTTCCGCCCGTTTGAACGCCGAACAAAACCGCGTCATCACCTGCGTTTCCGATTCCGGCCCGGGGGTGCCCCAGGAAGCACGCGCCCGCATCTTTGAAAAATATGCTCAGCTCAAACGCGGTGCATCGCGTGGTTATAAAGGCGTGGGGCTAGGGCTGACCTTCTGCAAACTGGCCGTAGAAGCGCACGGCGGCCAGATTTGGGTCGACGATGCGGAGTTGGGCGGGGCGGCTTTTTGTTTCTCGCTACCCTTGCCGCCTTTCCTCTAGGATATTACACTCCCTCACACGTTGTTGTGTCCCATGCACGCCTGTGCGGTACAATGGCCGCCTGACCGGTACGCACATCAAACGGATCGAGGGCGAACATGGCATCTTCCAAATCTCCACACCGCGCAAGGACGTTGACCGACTTCATGCGTGCACGCTTTGGCGGACTGACCGCGCGGCTGGGACGCGCCTTGTGGAAAATGGGCATCCATCCGGACGCGCTAACTTTCGCGGGGCTGGTCGTGGTCGGCGTGGCGAGTGTGGCGCTGGCTTATGGGCATACATTGCTCGCCGCGCTGATCCTGATCGCCGGCACGCCGCTGGACGCACTGGACGGCGCGGTCGCACGGGCGATGGAGAGGCAGGGCAAGTTCGGCGCGATGTGGGATTCCACGCTGGACCGCTACGCCGACGGCTTTATTTTTATGGGGCTGGCATACTATTTCAGCGAGCGCGGCGAACAGCTCGGGTTGGTCTTGGCGATGGCCGCTATGCTAGGATCGTTGCTGGTGAGCTACACCCGCGCGCGCGCCGAAGGGCTGGACGTGGATTGTAAGGTCGGCTTGCTGACGCGCATGGAGCGGATCGTGATCATCTTGGCGATGCTGCTCAGCGGCTGGGTGATGGCGGGTTTGTGGGTGCTTGCCGTTGGCACACACATCACCGTTGCGCAGCGTGTTTGGCATGTGCGCGGTGCGTTGCGCGCACGCGAAGGAGCAAACAACGCATGACCTTTCATCGCTACGGGCTGGAGATCGGCCCTTTTGACCTGTTCGGCTTCACGATTCACCCGATCTTCCACTGGTACGGACTGATCATCGTGACGGGCATTTTTGCGGCGGCATGGTTGGCCGCGTGGATGGCCCAGCGCGACAAAAAAGACCCCGACCACGTTTGGAACGGGCTTGTTTGGGTGGTGGTGCTGGCCGTGATCTTGGCGCGCGCCTGGCACGTGCTTTTCCCCTCGATCTCGGCGGTGGAGGCGGGGCGTACCACCCGTTGGTATCTTTCTCACTTCTTCGACTTGCGCGACGGGCCGCTGATCATTTGGAACGGCGGGCTTTCGATCTTCGGAGGGGTGCTCGGTGGGGCGTTGGGCGTGCTGATCTACGCGCGCAAAAAACGGCTGGACGTGCTGAGCTGGATAGACATCGCGGCGGTGGTTGTGCCGCTGGGCCAGGCTATCGGGCGCTGGGGTAACTACGTTAACGAGGAGCTTTACGGCAAGCCGACGGATCTACCCTGGGGCATCCGTGTTTCCAATCCCCCTCCGCCGTACACGCCCGCCACGCGGTTTCACCCGCTCTTCCTTTACGAAAGCCTGTGGAGCTTGGCGACGCTGGGCGTCTTGCTATGGCTGTGGTTGCGCTGGCGAGACAAGCTCAAGCACGGCGATTTTGTGCTGATGTACATGGTCGCCTACGGCGTTGGGCGCTATCTGTTGGAGTTTTTGCGGCTGGAAGTAACTTTGGCGGGCGGCATCAACGTCTCCCAAGCCGTCAGCGCAGGGATGGCCGCGCTGGGGCTGATGGCTTTGGCGTGGCGACACCGCGACGCGCTGTGCGAGCGGCTGCGCGCCCGTCGTGCGCCGAACTAATCCTCTTTGCCCCACATCTTCAGGCAAAATTCACACTTTCCGCCGCCGTGTGCTTGGAACATGGCGGCGGAATTCTTACAATTGGGGATAG
>JALSSH010000366.1 GCA_026984385.1 Ardenticatenia bacterium
ATGGTGCGCGCCCAACGCCATCCGGTGGACGAGATCGTGAACTTGTATATTGCGCCCTTTGATATCGGCTTTTTGCACTACGCCAGCGACACGCCGCGCTATGAGGGGCGCACCCTGGGCGCGGGGAGGCTGAGCTATTTGGGCGCCGAGCCGACCTACGCCACCGCTATCGCGGCCTTGCGCCGCATTTTCTCGCGGGAGCTGGCGCGGCTGGGGGCGGAAGCGTGACGCGCTCCGCCGACGCCGTCGCCACGACGCAAGGGGTACGCCGCACGCTGTGGATCGTGTTGGTGCTCAATGCGCTGGTGGCGGCGGCCAAACTGATTGTCGGCTTGCTGACCGGCACCGTTTCGATGGTGGCGGACGGTTTCCACGCCACAATGGATACGTTTTCCAACGTGATCGGCTTGATCAGCGTGCAAATCGCCGCGCGCCCTCCCGACGAGGATCACCCTTACGGGCATCAGCGCTATGAGACGCTGGCGACGCTGGCGATTGGCGGGTTGATGTTGGTGGCGGCGTGGGAGATTTTGCAGGCGGCGCTGGATCGCTTGCTCAATGGTGGGCAACCGCAGGTGACGCCTGTTTCCTTCGCGGTGATGTTCGGCACGTTGGCCGTCAATTTGGCCGTGACCACGTATGAGCGGCGGCAAGGGCACAAGCTGGGGTCGCCGATTTTGCTGGCGGACGCGGCGCACACGGCCAGCGATATTTTTGTCACGCTTTCGGTGCTCGCCAGCCTGAGTGCAGCGGCGTTGGGATTTCCCTGGGTGGATATTGGGGTGGCGTTGGTGATCGTGGGCGCGATTTTGCGTGTGGGGCTGGGCATTGTGGGGCAATCGTCCGGCGTGCTGGCCGACCAGCAAATGCTCGACCCGCAGGCGGTGCGGCGCGTGTTGCGGGACGTGCCCGGGGTGGAACAGATCGTGCGGGTGCGCAGTCGTGGGCCGCAAAGCGCGGTGCATGTGGACGTGGACGTGCGCATCAAGCCGTCGGTGACCGCCGACCACGCGCACGCGATAGCCGAGGCGATCCGCGAGCGGGTGCACGGGGCGTACCCGGAGGTGGCAGAGGTGCAGGTCTACTTCGCGCCGCAGCACGAAGGGGCGACCGACTATGCGCTGGAGGCGCGCGCGGTGGCCGACGGGTTGGGGTTGGGCGTGCATGAGCTGGTGGCCGTGCCCACGCGGGACGGCGTGCGGTTGGAGATGCACGTGGAGGTGCGCGGCGGGTTGAGCTTGGCGGAGGCGCACGCGCTGGTTTCGCAGTTTGAGGAGCGTTTGCGGGCGCGTCTGCCGGAGGTGCGCGAGGTGTTGACGCACATCGAGCCGTTGGCGGCGCATGGGTCGCTTGCGGCGATGGACGCGGCGGAGGCGCGCGCGTTGCAAGAGCAGGCCCTGGCGATTGCCCGTGCGTTGTATCCCGAGGCCGGATGGCATCATGCGCGGATGCGTCCGACGTTGGGCGGCTATGTGCTGACGCTGCACTGCTATTTGCCGCCGCAAACGCGCGTGGAAGAAGCGCACGCGGTGGCCGAGCGCGTGGAGACGGCCATTCGCAGCGCGCATCCGCAAATCCGCCGCGTGACGATCCACACCGAGCCTTCACCGCAGTGAGCCGTTTTCCGCGCGACCTCGCGCCGCGCCCGCCGCTTTGTGCGGGGATTGGGCCGCGCGGTGAAGCGTTGGAGGAGGGGCAAGCAGTGCGTGTGTTGATTGCGGGTGGAACGGGGTTAATCGGGCGGGCGCTGAGCGCAGAGCTGTTGGCGGCGGGCCACGCTGTGACCGTGCTCACCCGCCGACCGGAGCGGGCGCGCTTGCCGTCAGCGGTGCGCTTGGTCGGCTGGGATGGGCGGACGCTCGGCGCGTGGGACGCACAGGTGGCCGAAGCGGACGCGGTGGTCAACTTGGCGGGCGCGAACATCTTCGGCGAGGGCGTGTTCCCTCGGCGTTGGACGGCGGCGCGCAAGCGTTTGTTGCGTGAAAGTCGCTTGGCGGCGGGGCGTGTGTTGGCTGAGGCGGTGACGGCGTCGGCGCGCAAGCCGCGCGTTTTTGTCCAGGCTTCCGCTGTGGGCTATTACGGGCCGCGTGGCGACGAGGAACTCGCCGAAGACGCGCCACCCGGGGACGATTTCTTGGCGCGGCTGGCGGTGGACTGGGAAGCTGCGAGCGCGGCGGTCGAGACGGCGGGCGTGCGGCGCGTGGTGGTGCGCACGGGGATTGTGCTCAGCACGGTGGGAGGTGCGTTGCCGC